>JBFIJS010000289.1:0-5732 GCA_041600595.1 Saprospiraceae bacterium
CCAGGGCTAAAAAGGACGGCATTGAGGTAATCGGCGTGGTTGCCAGTTCGTGCTCCACTGCTACGGGCAGCTACGACCCCATCGACGAGATTGCGGATTTTTGCGAAGCTAAAAAATTGTGGCTGCACGTGGATGGTGCGCATGGCGCTTGCGTGTTGTTTTCCAAAAAATACAAACACCTGCTGCAAGGAATCAGCCGGGCCGATAGTGTTATTATGGATTTCCACAAAATGCTGATGACACCAAAATTGATTACCTCGGTCTTGTTTAAGGATGCAGGGCATTCATACCAGACGTTTGCCCAGAAAGCGTCTTATCTGTGGGAGAAGGACGATGACCATGAGTGGTATAATTTCGGAAAACGAACGTTCGAACTCACCAAAAGCTTTATGAGTATTCGGGTGTATACACTCTGGCGAAAATACGGAACAACTTTGTTCGAACAGAATGTGGATCGTTTGTATGACCTGGCCCGGCTGTTCGCCGCAATTCTTCGTGCGGACGATAATTTTGAAACCGTTTTGCACAGCCCGGAATCGAATATTCTATGTTTTAGATATTTTGAGAAAGGTTGGTCGGAAGAAAAGACGGAAGCGGCCAATTTGAAAATCAGGGAAAGGCTGGTACAGGAGGGGGATTATTTCATTGTGCAGACAAGAGTGGATGGCAAATTATTTTTGCGAACCACGATCATGAATCCCTTTACGACCGAAGGCGAATTTAAAGGCTTGCTGGCGGCGATCAGAAAACTGGCAGACAGCAGCAAACATGACGGGTGAGAAAGCCCGTCCCGGTCACTTTTTCATGACCCGGTAACGTTTCACCACCTGCCCGTTTTCTTTGACAATGGCGAGGTAGTTGCCCTTTGGCAAATGACTCGTTCTTAACGTTTTGAGATATTCCCCGGAAGGCTGGTTCGACAGTTCAACTTTGGAAACCTCCTGCAAGCTTTTGTTGATGACCCTGATGACAACATTACTTTGTCCATTCAAAGCATATTTAACTTTTACATCGCCACTGGAGGCATCCGCCAAAACAATGGGGCAACTTTCCCAGTCGGCGGTTTCATCCACGGCTGGAGCCTGGCGGATGGCCGGCCCCCGGCTGAGATCGACGCCCGAGCGGGCGGCCAGTATTTCTTCTCCCCTGCCAAACTGAGCAGGGTCGGTTTTCGGAATGGTAATCACATCTCCGGCTGGCGGGCTCCAGATATTGAGTCCGATGGGTGTTTTAAAAATATTTCGGGGGTCAATGTCGGCAACCCGGTCGGCTCCGTCAGTTTTGACAAAACGTACCTCAATTTTCTTCTCATCCACAAAAATCCAGTGAAACTGGTTAAAACTTCCACTGGCCCTGGTCCAGGGTTTGTCGTCGTCATTGTTGCGGAGGGGAGCTCCCCAACAGCCCTCGCCAATATAAACCGTGCCCTCGTTGTCGTCCCGGATAAAACCTTCCGAGCTGTTTGACCCTTTGCCCGGCCGGATGGGATAGGTTGCTTTGACGACGTGGGCATCACATTCGACGGCGAGGTTCATATGATATTGGAGAAATAAAGGAGCCCAGTAAACGACCTGGTCGTGTTTCTCGGATTTTCTTTCCGTATGTGGTCGCATGGGATGGTGGTATTGGGCAATTTTCCACTGGACGGGGGAGTTGCGGCGGAGGTCTCTTTCGAGCCACTCCTGCTGTTCGCCCCTGGCTGGCATCATGGTATTTAACGTGTAAATACGGAGCAGGTCGCCTCCGAGGTTGAGGGCATACGTCACGTTTTTGGACTGAATGTCAAATATTTCCGCCAAAGTGGCATTACTTGCTTCGTGGTTGCCGCGTGCAGGAATGATGGGGGTCATCCGTCCGTCCTTAGCGATGGTCAGTTGCCAGTCGTCGAGCCATTCAATCCACTCCTGGCCGGTATCCCCGGCGGTAAAATCCCCGCCAAACATGACACAGTGCGGCCGAAGTTTTCCCACCAAAATGTTGGCCTCCTGGCGGGCGGTGCGGTAGTTACGACTGTCACCTCCGGCGATGATGGATAGTCGCTGGTTGGGGGAGTTGGGAGCGGTCGTGAAGAAGAGTTGGCGGCTTTGCCCCTCGCTGTCTTTTACCAAAAAATAATAACTCCGGTTGGGCAGCAGGCCTGTCAGCCGGACGAAGTGGTTGTTCATGTCTTTGGCCACAACGATCTGGTCGGCTTGCCGCTTGACCGCATAGCTTTCGGCATCATCGCCGTAGTCGTTGATGTCGAGGTGCAGGGTTGGATGCTGTCCCGAAACCTGGTCCCAGGCAATCACGGCAGTCGTTGATGGATTTTCCTGCCATACTATCCGGAATCGCTCGGATTTGGCCATCAGCTGAAACGCAGTGAAGAGGAGAAGGGTGGAGTGTAAAATTTTTTGACTTTTGCTCAACATCCAGTATGTGTTTTGAAAATCTTTGGGCAAGGTCATCCTGCCAGGGGGGCAATCAACCTGACTCGGACCTTTCCTTGACTAAAATTCGGGAAGTGCAAGGTTAAAAAGAAAATCCAACAGGTTTTATTGTAAATTTGCCGCTCTTTTTTCGTTATGTGGAATTTTGATAATAGAAACCACGTGAATCGAAAGATTGTTTTGCAAAATTCATTCCCCACCTACCTGTTGTGAGGAGTTGCCTTGAAAGGAAACCCGCCAATACATTCAGCCAATGAACAAACATGAGACGGAACTCGCCTTTCATTGTAACGAAACAGGAAAATATACAACAATGACAAAAGACAACATTGTTTTTGAGTTGATCGAAAAAGAACTCGAACGCCAGCGAATGGGTGTTGAACTGATCGCATCCGAAAATTTCACCAGTCAGGCCGTAATGGATGTAATGGGTACCTGCCTGACGAATAAATACGCAGAAGGGTATCCGGGCAAGCGCTATTATGGTGGTTGTGAAATAGTCGATGAAATAGAGCAACTCGCCATCGATCGCCTCAAAGAGTTGTTTGGTGCCGAATACGCAAACGTTCAGCCACACTCCGGGGCGCAGGCCAATGCCGCTGTCTTTCTGGCGTGCCTCAACGCCGGAGACAAAGTGATGGGACTGGACCTTGCTCACGGCGGGCATTTGTCGCACGGCTCACCCGTCAATTTTTCCGGAAAAATGTTCCAGCCGGTCTTTTACGGGGTAGAAGAAGAAACGGGCCTGATCGACATGGACAAGCTGGAAGCAAAAGCGATGAAAGAACAACCCAAACTACTCATCTGCGGAGCTTCTGCGTATGCCCGCGATTGGGACTACAAGCGGTTCCGGGAAATCGCTGATAAAATAGGGGCGTTGCTCCTGGCAGACATTGCTCATCCGGCAGGCCTCATTGCTGCCGGTTTGTTAAATGATCCCATGGAATATTGCCACATCGTGACATCGACGACCCACAAGACCCTGCGCGGACCCCGGGGAGGAATTATTATGATGGGCAAAAATTTTGAAAACCCCTGGGGACGAACAACCCGCAAGGGAACCGTGATTAAAATGGCCTCCATCCTCAATAGCGGTGTTTTTCCGGGTACCCAGGGCGGCCCGCTGGAACATGTCATCGCCGCTAAAGCCGTGGCTTTTGGCGAAGCCTTACAACCTGCTTTTAAAGCCTACGGCCGGGAAGTCATCAACAATGCTCAGGCCATGGCCGGCGCATTTACCCAAAAAGGTTACAAGGTGATTTCCGGAGGAACGGATAACCACCTCATGCTGATCGATCTGCGTTCAAAAAACGTTACCGGAAAACAAGCCGAAGAAGCGCTTGTCCGGGCGGATATCACCGTGAATAAAAACATGGTACCCTTCGATACGCAATCCCCTTTTGTAACCTCTGGCATTCGGATCGGGACCGCAGCTATCACCACCCGGGGCTTTTCCAAAGCAGATTGTTTGAAAGTGGTTGACTGGGTGGATGGTATCGTCAACAATATTAACGACGAAGACTTTATCCGGCACACCAAACGGGAAATCAATACCTTCATGGAAGGGTTTCCCTTGTACGCCAATTCCTTAGTCGCATGAGTATGTAGTGCGGCTGATGCCACGCTGTTGCCAGCCTGGCCCACCGTCTTACGTTCCTTGCCCATTGCTTTAACATGAACAACACCGCCAGCGCAGGTTATACTATTAAGCTTCCCCAGTTTGAAGGGCCCTTCGACCTGCTGCTCTTCTTTATAGAGCGGGATGAACTGGATATCTACAACATCCCGATCGGCAAAATCACGGAAGATTTCCTGGCTTACATCCGCGAGATGGAAGCTCTGAACGTTGACCTCGCCAGCGAATTTATTTTAGTAGCCGCAACGCTTTGTCGCATCAAGGCCAAATTGCTGATCCCGCGCAAGCCCGTAGACGAGGAAGGAAATGAAATTGACCCCCGGGAAGAGCTCGTAAGAAGGCTGTTGGAATACAAACGTTACAAGTCTGTACTGGATGAGATGCGCCAGCTGGAAGAGCGGCGGGCCCTGCAGGAGCCCCGCGGCAATGTGACCCGGGAACTGCGAAAGATCGCCTCTGTAGCCCTGGTGGATATGGAGCTGGAAAGCCTCACACTTTTCGGACTGCTGAAAACCTTCGAACGACTGGTCCGGCGCATGGACGAGGATAAGTCGAGAGTCGTTCACACCATCGTTAAATGGAACTATACGATCGCCGAGCAGCGGGAGTACCTGTTTTCCAAACTCAACCCCGGCGAAAAAACGGATTTCGAATCGATGTTTATGCGGCTGGATAACCGGATACACGCCATTGTTACTTTTTTGGCTTTATTGGAAATGCTCAACCTGCAATTGCTGGATATTGTGCAGGGAGAAGGTGCCAATAATTTTTGGATCATGCTGAACGAGGGGAAAGAGGAAGGCGTCCTGGCCCTGGAAGAAGAGGAATGAGTATCCCTTTTTTTAAGTCTGGTTAAAATGTTCACCCTGCCGGCTGGCCGTTGTCAAAAGTAGCGGGCCTCGCCCCTCCCCTCATTATGATACAGACCAACCATTTTTTTAAAGACCTCAAAATCATCGAACTTGCCAGCGTGCTCGCCGGTCCTGCCGTCGGACAATTTTTCGCTGAACTCGGTGCCTCGGTTCTTAAAATAGAAAATACTACCACGGATGGCGATGTGACCCGTAAGTGGAAACTTCCGCAGGAGAATAAAAATGATCCATTCTCTGCTTATTATCACAGTATTAATTGGGGAAAAGAAATAGTAATGCTCGACCTCTCCGACGAAGCAGAAAATATGGCAGCGCAAAATTTAATTGCCCAATCGGATATCGTCATTGCTAATTTTAAAAGCGGCTCGGCGGAGAAATTAAATATGGATTATGAATTCTTAAAAAAAAGAAATCCCCATTTAATTTATGCCAATTTATCCGCATTCGGTGACGACGACGATACACCGGGCTTCGACGTTTTATTACAGGCCGAAACAGGGTTTTTATATATGAACGGCGAACCCGACCGACCGCCGGTAAAAATGCCTGTCGCTCTGATTGATATTTTGGCCGCCCATCAATTAAAAGAAGCCATTTTAATTGCTTTATTAAAAAAAGAAAAAACGGGAACAGGCAGTTATATCTCCGTCTCGCTTGCCAAATCAGCCATCGCTGCCCTGGCCAATCAAGCATCCAATTGGCTAAACGTTGGTCACATCCCGCAAAGGATGGGAACCCAGCATCCGAATATTTCCCCGTATGGGGATATATTTAGAACAAAAGATAAAAAGGAAA
>JBFIJS010000290.1:0-5708 GCA_041600595.1 Saprospiraceae bacterium
CAGTGTGGCGGCCGTTGCCGCGGACACGACCGCCAAAAATTTTGGCAGTTACCACGCTTTGCACTGGCTGATGTATGGTTTTCTGCAAAAACAACAATTTAGCGAAGCCAAACAAATCATGCTCGACATGAAGAAATACGCCGACGAAAAACCCACCGAAGGGGCCCGGGATTACCTGATTTCCATGAAAGGAAATTACCTGGTGGAAACGGACGACTGGGATAGTGAAATAGCCGGTTTTACCTGCGACATGTCGGACCTTGGCCATGTCAACCACGCTGTCAACTACTGGATCGAAGGTATGAAAGCTTACAGAAAAGGGGATCAGGCCACTCTGCAGAAGATCGTGAAAAATATGCTGACCGAGCGGGAAGAGGCCGCCGGAAAAATCACCAATTCCGGCCTCCCCATGTGCAGTGCTGCCGGTTCCAGCCGCAACATGGTCAACCAGCTCGATATCGACCAGGCCTACGTCATGGAAATGCAGCTGACCGGTTTGCTGACCGAACTGCAGGGTGATGAAAGAATGGCGGAAAAATGGTTTCGCCGGGCCTCGAAATGGGAACTGGACCTGAGTGCCTCCTATGGCCCCCCGGTCATCGTCAAGCCGACTTTTGAACTTTACGGTGAGTGGCTCCTGGAAAGAAAAATGGCAGAACTGGCTGACAAACAATTTGACAAATCGTTGATCAAAGGCCCCAAACGCCGGCGGGCCCTGCAAGGAAAACTGGATGCAGCCAGGATGTTGAACGATGAGGAAAAGACCAAAGAGCTGGAAGCGCAACTAACCGAAATCCTGCAACCGATGACCGATGAATCCACATAAATTTACCTGCTAAAAACAAACGAAGCGCAGCAAGTGCCCCGGCCGTATCTTTCATACCCCGTCTGTCCCTTGATGACACTTCACCAACCTTGAACGGTAAAATCAATAAAGTACCATGAAAATCAAATACCTGCTTTTTTTGCCGGCCCTCGCCTTCGGTGCCTGTCAAAACAATCCTTCGGATTCAGCGGATAACGCCGCCACCGGTGAGGCAAATTACAACTGCGAAATTTCTATGGCTCAATTGTCCGCCGTCGACAGTCTGGTTGCAGCCATGAACGACCTCGACCCCTGGGGAGAGGACGCTATTCTCGACTCGATTGCCAACCTCAACGATACCATCGAGCAACAACTGACCGACCTCCTGGACTGTGCCGCCGTCGAAACGCTTGACCTCAGCAATGACAGTTTTAACAGCCTTTATTATGCACAAACTCCCGACGGCCGCATCCGCAATTTTCACTGGTACGCCAACAACGGCGGCACCTGGCAGGAAATGCGCCGTATCTATCAATATTATCCAAAACCGCACGTAGCCAGGGTTACTGATGTCGATTACTTTGCCGGTGCTACCCGTTTTTTCCAACTAAAAAGTGAGGAACCGATGTACCTCGGTATGGGAATCGATAAAACGTGCAGCACTTGCCTCGTGGAATATGCCGATCTGTTTTCTTTTCAGGCCGACACCCTGAAAATCGATAATGTGGCCTCGCTCGAGTCCCGCATGGGCGACCTGATCAAATTTGACTTTGACACGCTTTCCCAAACCCTGCACTATGTGATGATTGTGGACGACATGAACGAAGATTGGGCCATGGACAAACCCAAGCGGAAACTGAAAGACCTGAATATAGTCCTGGGTGATGAATACGAAGGCTACGAGCCAGACCCCAATTCCGATGTCGTGGTGGGTTCTTTTGTCTTCAATGGGAAACGTTTTGTGGAGGGTAAATAAACATTTGAGCTGTGCTGAAATACAAAGGTGGCGCCCTACCCTAATGCAGGACGCCACCTTTATCAACCTCTTTGAAAACCTCCGGGACCGGTCTGGCCGCTGCTCCTGGGCTAGGCAGCCACTTTGCCGGCCCGCAATTGTTTACATACGACCGTCGCCTTTACGTTTTTCGCCGCCCCGACGGTGCTCCGGTGCCGGTTTTATTTCCTGCCACTGCTTCAATTGCTCCGGCGTCAGAATCTTTTCAATGGCCTTTTCCTGCTCCGCCCGCAGCTTGTGCATGGCTTTGTGATTCTCCTGCCGCTCCGACTGATGCTCTTGTAGCATTGCCTCCCGTTTTTTGGCAAATTCCAGATTGACCTGACGGAGTTCCGTGGCTTGTTTTTCATTGAGTCCCAGGTGATCTACCATTTTAGTGGTTTGCACACCGGCCCGTTCCTCCGGACTGAGGTCGTGGCCCATACCTTTTTTGTGCGGAGTACCTTCCCGGCGCCCGCGCCGATTGTCTTTCCGCTCGTCCTGATCTTTTTCCAGTTTGGCATATTGTTCTTCGGTAAGGATCTGCTTCAGTTCCGCCATTTTGGCATCGTGCACTTTTTGGTGTTCGGCCTTTCGGACTTCCCTTTCAGCTTTCCCTTTTTCCATTTCCGACTGGTGTTGCCGGGCGTATTTCAAATTAATCGCCGCTACTTTTTCCGCCTGTTTTTCATCGAGCGACAGGTGTTCGGTCATTTTTTCGGTTTGTCGCTGGGCCATTTTTTCAGGCTCCATGGGTGGACGTTCCGGTTGGCGCTGCGCTTGCAGAGCAACCATTCCAATCATCAGCAGGAATGCGACAGACCAGATTCTTTTTGTGATCTTCATGTTTATCAGGTTTTAACAGGCAGGCGACAGCAGACAAAAAGCAGGCATTTCAGCTGCCTGTTTTTCCCGGCCGTAGCCCGACAACAGTTTTTAAAAGATTAATTTTTTGCCCCGTTCAACTTTCAGGTGGCGGTAAAAAAAACGCTATGGAGCAAAGAAAATACAGGAGATCGATTTAGCAACAGGCCTTTTGCCGGATGTTGTTTTACCCCGTGCGAATTTTACAGATAACCTCGACAGGCTGAACAGGCGAACATAAATTCGAAAACAGTTTTCGGCTATAAAGACTGGGCAGGCAGGGAAAGGTTAAATGCACTTTCCTTAAATTTCAACCAACAGGGCCGTTTCCTCTATTAAAGCCATAAAAACGAGGAATGACCAGTTGGCATGGAGGGGAACATAGGAGCCGGCGTACGACAATTCCATACTTTGAAGAGACTAAATCAAAAGGTTGATCGGGTTGATAAGAGTTGATTAAAGTTGATTTTGCTGATATTTCATTAATGGTTTTACAGCACTTTAAATATCAACTTTATAAACAATCATCAACATTTATCAACTTATGATACAGCCCCGTTTTCAGCCCTTTTTCTCACTGGCGGCGTTGTAAAACCGTGTTGTAGGGTAAGCGAAGTTGATGTCCGGACACTTGGCAAACTGCTGCAGGATTTCCTCGATGGCCACCTGTTCGGAGCTGCGGCGCATTTTCGGATTGCAGAGATAACGCAGGGTCAGCATCACACCATTTTCCTTGATGGTGGTATAAACGGTCGGGGTGACGTTATTGTAATGGACATAATATTTCCGTTTGGCCTTGTCCAGGCGCTCCTCCGCCTCATCGATCAGCGACTTGAGCTTGTTTTCCTCAATATCCAACAATATTTTTTTGGCTTTTTGCCAGTCCGATTCGAAGGTGACCATGACGGGGATTTCATTCCAGATATAATTCATCGCCTGGTTGTAATTCATCACCGGCTGGGTAAACAACAACCCATTGGGGACGTGGATGATGCGGCCGGTACTTTGGTCTGCTTTTACCCAGTTCTTTATTTCCAGGAGGGTAAATTCAAAAAAGCTGATATTGAGAATATCTCCTTCCCAATTTCCGATTTGCACCCGGTCTCCCATTTCAAAAGGTTTTTTGAGGACAATGTAGATCCAGGCAAAAAAATTGGAAATCGGTTCTTTCAGGGCAATGGCCAAACCCGCTGTCAGCAACCCCAGGAAAGTCCCCATAGATTTCAGCTCCACAAACCAGATCGGGGAAATGATGAGAATGAAAATGAAATTGCTGGTGTACTTTAAGGTTTTATCCCAATTATAATTGGTTTTGACATCATTCACATTGCGGAGCAAAAAATGCCCGAACAGCCGGCGCAACACATACAAAGACAACCAGACCAGAGCCGTCGATATAATCTTATACTGCAGGGAGTGGCTCATACCGAGGTAATCATAAATCCATTGTGCCCATTTTTCCATACAGAATACTTCTAAACCCGTGTGATTAAATTATTTAAGAAAACCGGAGCCGGCAGTCTCCGATTTGGCACCTCTTCCGTTATTGGACAAAGGAGGTTGCCCGGCGTCCGGATTGTTAGCCGGGCAATTTTAAGGTCTCTGCCCGTTATTTCAACGTGACTTGAGTTACTTTATGTCCTTAACGACGGTAGCACTGACAAAAAGTACATTTCCAATGCCGCCAAATCCTTGAAAGGGCTTTTCCCCTTCGTGCTTCACCAGTTCGGTCTGAAAGCCGAGGATGGTCAGGTCTGCATCCCTTGATTTTTCGACGATGATACTTTTGGTATTCCGCTCGGCCGTCCGGATCGCAAATTCAACGTTATTCTGTGAAATAGGCAGTTGTCCCAGATCGATCAGGCTGAACAGTCGCTCGCGTTCTTTTCCTATGTTTTCCTCCGGGTACACGGCAAAAAGTTTTATTTCAGCCCTGCTCCACTCCTTATGCCCCAGGATGATATACGCCAGCAGAATCATCAGGTTGGCGTTTTCGTAGTCGTTGGCAGTAAGCCAGATATGAATCTGTTTTTTCATCCCGAATCCCCGCTCACAGGTGCCCAGCACCAACAAGTCAAAATCGACCGACTTAATGAGGCTCAGGTTGTCCACGATGTTGGTCAGGTCTTCCGGGTTGTTTTTCGAGAAATCAAACAGCAACAGGTTGTTTTCCGTGCCGGCGATACCGGGCAACTGAATCACCTGTGCGATGCATGACGTATAGGAAGGGCTGATGAGGGTGTCCACGTAAATTTTGCTGTCTGTATTTTCCGCCATCTGGATCAGCCGTTCTTTGATGGCTTTTGCCTCCTGTGCGGTTTGCCGCGACAAATACCCCTGGATTTGGTGGATGTAGGTTCCAAAACCATATTTCTGGGCAATCCACCGCAACAGGTCAAAGGCTCCCAACCGATCAAAAGTATGGGAAGAAATAGCGACCGCCGATGGGCGCCAGCTGCGAGCCTGCTCCTTTTCTGCCTTTTGTAAAAATACTTGCACCTGCCGGCTGAACTGGAAAATAACTCCCTGAAAGATCAGCGCCAGGCTTTGTTTGTCCTCATTGTAATTGGCAATAACAAAATACAGCAGCACCATCATAAAAATGGCGATGGCAGCATAACCGGCATTCATAAAAAACATCAACCCAAAACAGGCCACCGCTCCGAACAAAGAGATGATCCACTTCGACCGGAATTTTGGCCGGTAGGAAGGATCTGCCGCAAAATGATTGAGAAATGAAATAAGACAGAGCGAACCATAGGTAACCATAAAAAACATGGAAATTACCTGCGCCACACTGTCAAGTGCTCCCGCCAGGATAAACAAGGCCGCTATCAGGATCGTCACAATGGATGCATTGAAGGGCTCATCGCTTTGACCTTTGCCTCTGGAAAGCCAGTTATTGACTTTTGGGGCGGGGAAAATCTGATCGCGGGCAATGGCCTGTAAGGTGCGCGGCGCCACCATTATTGAGCCAAGCGCCGACGAAATGGTCGCTGCTGCCAACCCCAACGGTACCAGCCACCAACCTTGCCAGGCAATATC
>JBFIJS010000291.1:0-5696 GCA_041600595.1 Saprospiraceae bacterium
GGCAAGCCCCGGGTAGCTGAACACCCGGTCGTCTGCCATATTTTTCAGAATGGATGATCTTTTTTTTGATGTTTTTTCAAAACGGGCGCAAAGATAGGTTTTGGCCCAACATGTCAAAAACAAAATAACATTTACCATCTACGGAAGACCCATTTAGGGAAACAGATCTAATGAATTTTCTTGCTCATATCTTCTTGTCCGGCCAGTCAGCACATCTGATTGTGGGTAATTTTTTAGCCGATTTTATCAACAACAAACAAGTGGCGGCATTGCCCCGTCCGGTTCAGGAGGGTGTCCGGTTGCACCGTAAAATCGATTCTTTCACGGATGCGCATCCCATGGTCAGAAAAAGTGTCGTGCGGCTCCGGGCACATCACGGAAAATTTGCACCGGTGGTACTGGATATTTGTTTTGACTATGTTTTAGTAAAAAACTGGCGCCGGTATGCGACAGAAGATATTCACGACTTTACCAAAAACACCTACGCCATCCTGGAGGAACATGCTTACCTGATGCCTGCATTTTTACAGCAGCGCCTGCCAAGAATGATTGCAGATGATTGGCTCGTCAAATACGGGACGGAGAAAGGATTGCGTTTTACTTTCGAACGAATGAAACTGCGTACCCGTTACCCTCAGTTTTTCGATCATGCGGTGGACAACTTTTTTAAAGACTACGGGCTCTATGAGATGGAATTCAACCTGTTTTTTCCGGACTTGATAGAAGCTGTGAAAAATTGGGATGTCCGAAGTGAGTGAAGCACCTGTGTTTTCATGAGGTCAAAAAATTTTGGTGAAGGTGTCCATCCGGCCAGTGGTAGTTTTTTTCAGGCATTTTGAAGAAAAACTTACAAGAAAAATCTGTTTAAGCTAAAATTTGTCAGCTAATTGAAAAAAACGAACCAATAAAAGAATCTATAACCCGCAATATGAAATTAATCTTTGCATCGCTGTTCTTTCTATTTTCTGTTACTTCAGCTTCGGCTCAAGTGTTCGGCCATGTGACCGACCCTTCGGGAAACCCATTGCCATTTGCGTCAGTGTACGTACAAGGTACTACCCAGGGTACAACCACAAATTTAAAAGGCGAATATTTTTTAGAACCGGAAAAAGGAGCCAGCCAGCTGGTTTTCCAGTACATTGGTTTTGCGCAAAAAATAATTGACATTAATTATAGCGGCCAGTCTTTAAAATTAAATGTAATTCTTCAGCCGGAGGCAATTTCCCTGAACCAAATTGAAATCAAAGCCAATGCTGAAGATCCGGCTTATCCGATTATACGGAAAGCCATTGAAAAAAGAAATTATTATAAAAAGCAGGTTTCCTCGTACGTCTGCGATGTTTATATAAAAGGAAATGTCAAAATATTGGAAGCGCCCGAAAAAATATTGGGACAGGAAGTGGGCGATATGGAGGGAATGCTGGATACGAACCGTCAGGGAATTATTTATTTATCGGAATCCGTTTCCAGATTACATTTCAAACAGCCCGATAAATATAAAGAGATTATGACCTCCAGTAAGGTCAGCGGCAGCGACAACGGATTTAGTTTCAACAGCGCACAAGACATGAACTTCGACCTGTATGAGAATTATAAACAGTACGGACGAAATGTCGTCTCACCTATTGCCGACAATGCGTTGAATTATTATAAATACCGGCTGGAGGGTGTGTTGGTGGACGAGCAGGGCTACCTCATCAATAAAATAGCAGTCATTCCAAAAAGGTCTGAAGATCCTGTTTATCAGGGGGTTATATACATTGTATCCGATTTGTGGAACATTCAGAGTACCGATCTTTCCCTTTCGGGCAAGCGAGTGCAAATGCCCTATTTCGACACCCTTTCCATCCGGCAAACCTATGTGCCGGTGCAGCAGCCAGATGTTTGGCGGGTCTTTTCGAGAACTTTTACCATGCAGGGGGGAGCATTCGGATTTAAATTTGGGGGTGACTTTACCGGTATTTATACTGGTTATAATTTGTCACCAAACTTAGGCGATAATTTTTTTGGTAATGAAGTGATGAAAGTTGAAAAGGGTGCCAACGAAAAAGACAGTGCTTATTGGGAAGTGACCCGCCCGGTGCCGTTAACGCAGGAGGAGGTTGTTGATTACCACAGAAAAGACAGCGTTAAAATAGTAAAAGAGTCAAAGCCATATCTGGATTCTCTGGACAAGGAAAATAATAAATTTAAATGGGGTTCTCTGTTATTTGGTTACACCAATTCTAATTCCTGGAAGAAACGATCCTTAGCCATTAATTCTCCTATTAATACTTTTCAATTTAATGCCGTCCAGGGTGGAAATATCAATTTAGGTGCTGATTATAAAAAAACGCTGGATGAAGCAGGCAATAAAAAAATAACTGTCGGGGGAAAAATTAATTATGGTTTTGCGGAGGAAAAATTCAGGGCGTCGGGAAGGTTGCAGTATAATTATAATCCAAAAAAATATGCCCGTTTCCGGGTGATGGGCGGACAGGAAATAGCACAGTATTTCGAAGCCGAACCGATCAGTGTTTTATTAAATACATCCTACTCTCTGTTTAATAAAAAACATTATGCCCGGTTTTATGATAAAAAATATTTCCGAATTGATCACGGAAGTGAAATCGCCAACGGTATTTTATTATTCGGAATGTTGCAATATAGCAACCGTTCTCCGTTAGCCAATAATTCGGATTATAGTTTTTTCAACCGGGATGCTGAGTTTGCGCCGAACGTTCCAATCAATGATCATTTGCCCGAGGGAGCATTACAGGCCAGCAAGGCAATGGTCGCCGGCGTCAGTGTAAGGTTCAGACCGGGGCAAAGGTATTTCGATTACCCGGACCGGAAGTATATCGTAGGCAGTAAGTTTCCGGATATGTGGGTGCACTACCGGAGAGGGATTCCGCTGCGGCAAGGGGCTTCTGGTGGCTTGCAAAGTGCTGTGGATTTCGACCGGATTTCCACAGTCATTCAAAAGAGAAACATGTCGATTGGGCTGGTCGGGCAAATGTCGTTTCGGGTGGAGGCTGGCACCTTTATCAACCAAAAACGTACTTTTTTCCAGGACTACAAACACTTTCTGGGCAATGAAATAAACATCGCCAATTCGGAGCAATACCTTATGTCGTTTAAACGGTTACCGTATTACGAGTACAGCACCAGCGACAGTTGGATAGAAGGGCATTGGGAACATAAATTCCAGGGATTTATCACTGATAAAGTGCCTTTGATCAAACGTTTGGGCTGGGGGTTGGTAGCGGGTGCCAATTTTTTGTATACGCCGGAGAAGAAAGATTACCTGGAAATCTCGCTGGGGTTTGACCAAATTGGATTTGGCATCCTGAAAATATTTCGCTTTGATCTGGTCAGTTCCTTTTCAGCCGGGAACCATAATGGATTTGGCTATTTATTTGGCATCACGCTGCCGATGGAAGAACTCCAGTTTTAGCAGGCTTTATTCCTCCTGATTGCGCCAATCCGTAACGGACAGGTAAACAATTACCACTCCACCGATGATCATCAATATCCGGATCAAAAAGCCGAACAAAGCACTTGGCTCGTCGATCCATGTCAGGTAGGACAATTTAATGCCGACCAAACTCAGCACCAAAGCGGTGAAGCCTATTATGAAAAGCAGGAAGCCTACTGAAACCCAAATTGTCTTTTTCATTTTTGTAAATTTTGTCGCAAAGCTAAAACCAATTAAAAACATCTCAACCCGAGAAGTGTTTTTGGGTTTACCGAAGGTTGAAATATCTCCCTTTTTTCCTCAACTACACCGCCGGCATTCCTATCGGATTCTTCCCGCAAAACCTACCTTTGCCGGGTCCACCAAAAATTACTTAGCTGTAAAGATGAATTCCCGCTGCCTTTGTCAAATAAACGGTGACCTTATTTTTTAGGGAAATACCGGGCAGGAAAAACAAGTTGTCCTGAAAATTCAGATGATATCATTTTGCTGCCGGTGAGCGTAGAATTACCAGACAATATTCTGAAAAGGTAAAAACATCGGCACTTTGGCAAGCAGCGGCGAAATCAGCGTTACAGGTTACCTGCCAGATATGATCAAATTGATAGAATGCCCGCGGGACGCCATGCAGGGATTGAAAACTTTCATCCCGACCGAGATTAAAGCTGCCTACATCAACCAACTGCTAAAAGTAGGTTTTGACACCATTGATTTCGGGAGCTTCGTTTCGCCCAAGGCAATACCACAAATGCGGGACACCGCCGACGTACTGTCCCGGTTGGACTTGTCGCAATCCGCTACAAAACTGCTGGCCATCGTGGCCAATCAGCGTGGAGCCGATGACGCCGGTCAATTCCCGGAAATCAGCTATCTCGGCTATCCTTTTTCTATTTCCGAAACTTTCCAAATCAGGAACACCAACGCAACTATTGAAGAATCGCTGGAAAGAGTGGCAGGTATCCAGCAGACCTGTCAGTCAACCAACAAGGAAATGGTCGTGTATATCAGCATGGGATTTGGCAATCCTTACGGCGACCCCTGGAATGTGGAAACGGTGGTGAAATGGGTAGATAAACTGGTGGATATGGGCGTGCGTATCATCCAGTTGTCGGACACCATCGGCGTTTCCAATCCGGCCAATATTGAATATTTATTTTCCAACCTGATTCCGGTTTACCAGAACAAGGGCGTCGAGCTCGGAGCCCACCTGCACACCCAACCACATACCTGGAAGGAGAAAGTCATGGCAGCCTGGAAAAGTGGTTGTTCCCGTTTTGACGGAGCGATCAAAGGCTTTGGAGGCTGCCCGATGGCTAAAGATGACCTGACCGGAAATATGCCGATGGAAAATATGGTTTACTTTTTCCAGGACGAAAAAATACCGACCGGCATCAATGAGGCTGCTTTCCGTAAGTCATACGAAATGGCTTTGGACGTTTTTCCTCATTAATAAATGCGTAAAGAAGCGGGCGTGATTTTTTTTTTAAAACCAGAGCATGGCGCTTTTGTCCGGGCGGTCGCCGGAGGGATTCACTACCTGGTTTCTTGCACGTCGATGTCCCAATATTCGCTTTTTCTTATTGCTCCCCGTTGCCCTATTTCCTCTCCGGGATAATCTCCGAAACACTCTTTGATATTCATGAATAAGTCTTCCCGCCGGTCGATATATTTTTGAAACAGGCCGAATACCTCCTTGATTTGCTCACATTTGATACCGTGACGGAGGTCGATGATACATTTTCCTTTCAAAGATTTTTTTTCTTTGAAAATGGGTCGGTTCACCCTTGATTTTGGAATTAAAAACAGATCAACCACACTGAAGAAATAGTAACCTCCCAATAAATTATCCCGCACGACCATACCTGAATAGGGACCGTAGGCGAGTATTTTTCGGGCTGCCAGATCGTCGAGTATGAAAGTATGCTGTTCCTGCTCGGTGGTTAGTTGCCAGTTGGCGAGGTTGTACGGTTGCCGTTTTTCTTTGGCATCAAAGTGAAACTTCCAGTTTTTGTCCAGTTGCACGGAAAAATCCAACCGTTTAAATGATTTGCTGTGGTCTTGAAATCCAATGTCGTTGATTTGGAAAAAGGCCCTTAGTTCTTGCTCGAAGCTTTGCATAGCGTTGTTTTTTTTGCAAAAAATTTAACTAACTCATGTTACGCAACGGGCAAAAAAATCCCCCTAAAATACGGGCCGGAGAATCAATCAAGCCTTTTGCTTCATTCTGCTCGGCCCTCCA
>JBFIJS010000292.1:0-5676 GCA_041600595.1 Saprospiraceae bacterium
GGTCTATTGTTTTAATACCGTGTAACAAAAGTTTCTTTAAAATTTCACTGATTCATGTGGGCCGGAAATTTCACCTTATCATTGACGCCGCCCCTTAAAACCCTTCGAGGCAGGCTTTCCCGCTGTTGTAAAAGGAACAACTTTTTCTGCTCCGCATTCCATAAATAACTTTTGTTACACAGTATTTAATGATGAAAAAATAAGGTAACGGGGGGAGGATGCAGGCACGGTCGGGTTTTACACAACCGGAATTATTTTTTTCTTTAAGTTTGATTTTTTTAAAAATGACCTTTCGGGGAAATATGCTTAAAAGCCTGCGTCGACATACCACGAACCTGACAGACGAAGAACTGGTCGCTGCCTACCAGTCTACGGGTGATCTGGCACATGTCGGGCAGGCCTTCGAACGTTACACCGAACTGGTCTATGGGGTCTGTTTAAAATACTTCAAGAACGGCACGCTGGCGGAAGACGCCGTGATGGATATTTTTGAAACACTGGTGAAAAAAGCCAAAACGCACGACATCCGCCAGTTTCGCCCCTGGCTCTATGTGTTGGCGAAAAATCATTGCCTGATGCAACTGCGGAAGAAGAAAATAACCGACTCCTTCGACGATCTGACGCCCTCGGCGCAGGCTGCCGTTGTGCAATCGGCCGGAGTGGTGCATCCCATCGATGAATTTGAAGCCGATAGTCAGGATCAGGCGCTGCATAATTGTCTGGAAAAACTTCCGCCACAGCAATTGGAATGTGTCAAGGAATTTTATTACGAGGGAAAATCGTACAAACAGATTGCAGAAGAAAGTGGCGAAGAACTCGGGCTGGTGCGATCCAATATCCAGAACGGAAGGCGCAACCTGCGGATTTGCATGGAAAAAGAAACAAAGAATACAGCATGAAAAATAAGGTATGAAAAAGGAATCATCCAATTGGCAAACCCTCTTCAACCGCTGGATCAGCGGTGAAGCCGACCACTCTGACGAGCGGGCACTGGAGGCTATGGCAAAAGATGACCCTTTCCTGGCGGATGCACTGGAAGGCTATCGATCGTTGCCGGAGGCCGACCATGCCCGTGCCATGGAGCGGCTGAATGCCCGTTTGCGCAAGCGGCAGGAAAAGAAAGGCCGGGTGGTTGTGTTTTTCCTGCAAAGAATAGCGGCGGTCGGGGTCATCTTGCTGGCGGCCTGGTTGGTATTCCAGTGGGGTGGATCGCCGGAGGATGGGGCCTTAAGTTTTAACCAACAAACAGAAATGTCGGACCAGGCGGCGCTGCCGGGTGATACCGTTGCGGATAGGCAGGCTACGGAAAAAAGTACCCAGCCCGGAGAGCCGGAAAGTACGTTGCCGGGGCCGGAGGTTGCAGCGGAAAATGAGGTTGCAGTGGTGCAAAAACAAGACACTTCACCTCCATCCGCACGTCCGGCTACCGAACCGGCACCCGCTGACAGGCGCAAAGCCATCGTCGCGGAGGAAAAAGCAAAGCTGGCCGAGCAGCGCCAGGCAACGGAGCGCCAGTCAATCGCCCTATCGGTCGATAAAATGGCGGCCCGGGAATCGGCTGTTTATAAAAATGATACCGTTGAAGAAGTAATCCCGCAGCCAATGGAGGAGGATTTGATGACGGAAGAAATAGCGGCACCCAGCCCCCCGGCGGAAGATTCTGCCCGGTCGCCAGTTTCTTTGCAAACAGAGGACGGAATCGTCGCCCGCACCATCAATGGGCAGGTGACGGATACTTCCGGCGAACCGCTCATCGGAGCCAGCGTGACCATTCCTGGTACTTCTTCGGGTGTTGTAACCGATGTAGATGGTGCATTTACCATTGAATCGCCCACCGAAAACCCTTTACTGACGGTTGCCTATACCGGCTTTGTCAGCCAGGAAGTCCGGGTGCGCAAGGATGATTTTCTCACCATCCGGCTGTTGGAAGGGGTCGCCCTCGACGAAGTGGTCGTTACCGGTAAAAGAGCTGAAGTAAAAAGGAATAATGTGACGAGTTCCGTAAGTGCGATTGAAAACGGCCAGGAATTTAAGCCCAGAGGCGGGCTGGAAAAATTTGAAAAATACATCCGGCAAAACCTCCGCAAACCGCAGGCTGCCCGGGACGCCGGTATCTCGGGTCAGGTGGTCGTCGGATTTTCCCTCAATGATGCCGGCCGTCCGTCCGACTTCAAGATCCTCCGCTCCCTCGGATCTGGCTGCGATGAGGAAGCCATTCGCCTGTTGCGGGAAGGGCCAAAGTGGAAAGGGCCGGCGGGCGTCCGGCATTCCTACACATTTGTTTTCGAGTAGGCTGTCGTTGGGCTTTCCCTTTTTTTCTTTAACTATCAATTAATGTTGGCTTCAGTATGCCTTAATATGGCCTTGGCACCTTTGCGTCATCATTTTGTTGCTGACTAAAATTCTCTTTTTTCTCGCCTAAACTAATGTCGCTAATGTATCCCGTCCTGGCCGCCCGGTTTCGACGGGTTCTTTTTTTTTAGCTGATGGCAGAATTTTATGAAAGCGCGTCCGGTGAGGTTGAGGTTTTTTCTTTCATCTTGCCCGGGGTTGAACAAGGTTTGTTAACTTGCCGCAGTATCCGATTCCCTAACAATACTCAATACTATGAATGTCAAATTTTGCGGAGCAGCCCGTCAGGTAACTGGTAGTGCGCACCTCCTCACCCTCAGCGACGGGTTCAAAATATTACTCGATTGTGGCCTTTACCAGGGCAACGACGACGATATGGACGATTTTAATACCCAATGGCTTTTTGATCCCCGGGAAATTAATTGTGTGATTCTCTCCCATGCACACATCGATCACAGCGGCCGTTTGCCAAAACTGATCAGGGATGGGTATAAAGGCCCCATTTTCAGTACTCATGCCACCCGGAGCCTTTGTGCCATCATGTTGCTGGACAGTGCTTTTATCCAGGAACGTGATGCAGCTTACTGGAACAAGAAGAATTCTGACAAAAAGAAAAAACGTGAACCGCTTTACGACAAGGACGATGTCAAAGCCACCATGGACCGTTTTATCAGCTATAGTTATGGCAGAACATTCGAAGTCTATCCCGGTGTCAGCGTAACTTTCCGCGACGCAGGCCACATCCTCGGCAGTGCCAGTGTCCACATGAAGATCAGGGAAAAAAACGGGGAGGTGATCAATTTTGGTTTTACCGGCGACATCGGCCGGCCCAACCGGCCCATTCTTCGCGACCCCCAACTCATGGACCCGGTGGACTACCTCATCTGCGAATCAACCTATGGCGATAAAGAACACGAAACGGCGCCGCAGGAAACCGAAAAACTCCTGGAGATCATCCACCATACCTGCGTGGAAAAAAAAGGTAAACTCATCATCCCGGCCTTTAGTGTAGGCCGCACCCAGGAGATCGTCTATATTATGGATCAGTTGGAGCATGCCGGGCGACTGCCGCACATCCCGGTGTATGTGGATAGCCCGCTGGCGGTCAATGCAACTACTATTTTCGGGTCGCACCCCGAGTGCTATGATTCCGAACTGAGTTCGTATATTTTGAAAGACCCCAATCCGTTTGGTTTCAATAATCTGACCTACATCAAAGAAGTCAATGCTTCCAAACAGCTCAATAGCAGCCGCAAGCCCTGTGTCATCATCAGTGCATCGGGTATGGCCAATGCCGGCCGGGTAAAGCATCATATTTTCAACAATGTCAGTAACCCGCGTACGACCATCCTCATCGTCGGGTTTTGTGCGCCCGGAACACTTGGTCGCCTGCTACGGGATGGACTGGATGAACTTAAAATGTTTGGTGTGACGAAAAAAGTAAAAGCAGAAATTAAGACCATGGATTCTTTTTCGGCCCACGGCGACCGTAGCGAGATGCACGATTTTATACGCAATCAGCGTAAAACACTTAAGAAATTATTCCTCGTTCACGGGGAAATAGAGCGCCAGGAAAGTTTCCGGGACTATCTCGGCGAACGGGGTTTCCACGGCGTTGTGGAAATACCGGATCTTGGTGAATCATTCCGGCTGTATTGACGGAATAAAACCCGGGGCAGGAGTTTTATGCCCGGAGGATATCGGGACAAAGGTGCGCAGCACGCAATTATCCTTAAAATCAGAGCAAGTGAAAATCAAACTTCATCCTATCACCCTTTATTTAAAGGAGGCTTTTACGATCTCACGCGGGGCCTATACCGAACGCCGGGCGCTCATCGTCGAGTTGTCGGCGGCAGGCAAAACAGGGTACGGCGAAGCTTCGGAGCATAGTTATTACGGGATCGACCGGGACGAAATGTGGCGGCAGGCGCAATCGCTCGTGCCGGCGATTGAAAGCTATTCCTTCGATAATCCGACTAATTTTTGGCGCTACCTGCGGCCCCATGTCGGCAACAATACTTTCCTTCAATGTGCCATTGATAATGCTGCCCATGATCTATACGGTAAAATCTGCCGCCAACCCGCTCATCAGGTGTGGGGGCTTCAACCCCGCAACCTCATCAAGACCAGTTTTACCCTGAGCATTGAGCCCATTGAAAAAATGGTGGCCAAAATCCAGTCGACCCATTTTGATATTTATAAAATAAAACTCGGAACCCCCGACGATATGGCCATTCTTCGGGCACTGCGTCAGCACACCGACGCAGTGCTCCGCATCGATGCCAACTGCGCCTGGACGGCCGCCGATACGATCCGTTTTTCTCATGAAATGAAAGACCTGGGGGTTGAATTTATTGAACAGCCACTGCCTGCCGACGACTGGGACGGCATGAAGGAGGTGTACCAACATTCGGCACTCCCGGTCATCGCCGACGAAGCCTGTATCAATGAAGCGTCGATCACGCAGTGTGCCAAACATTTTCACGGAGTAAACATCAAGCTCATGAAATGCGGCGGACTGACACCCGCCCTTCGCATGATCGAAGAAGCCAAAGAAAGGAACCTGAAAACGATGGTCGGCTGTATGGTTGAAAGCAGTGTGGGGTGTTCGGCCATCGCCCAATTGCTCCCGTTACTCGATTATGTCGATATGGACGGGGCACTGTTGTTGGCGGACGATCCGGCCACGGGGGCAGAGGTGCTGCCCGACGGCAGCGTTGTTCTGCCCTCCGGAAACGGTCTCGGCATCGAAATGAAATAAGTGGCACGCTTGACAATAATCCTGTTACTTTGCAGTGCCAAATTCTTCAACATGCCGATCAAACAGATCAAACAGATCAAAAAAGTCATCAAGTATCCCCGCCGTATTTTGTGGGCGTTCATCATGGAAGGTGCCGATACGCGGCGCATGGTTCTCACGTTCATGAAGCAGGGACAAGGCTACCTGCTGATGAAGGATGTGTCCGAAAAACCATCGGAAGAGGAGATGCGGGAAGCGATGAAGCAGCTGAAGGATATTCCCCGGATCCTGCCGTTCTTTATTTTTGTGATCGTCCCCATGCCTGGCATGACGCAGGGCTATGTGCTCCTGGCAATTACTTTGGAAAAATATTTAGGCAACAAGTTCAGCCTCCTCCCCGATCGCTTCCGTAAAGTGTTCGAGAAGGAGGAAGATTCGACCGTCGATTCTAAGGTGGAGTAGGTTTATCTTTATTTTTACGGGAAAACAGAGGACTTAGTAGAAAGTGAAAATGTGCTAAGTACCGTGTAATTTAAGTATGTTTAAAAAATGCGGAGCAGGAAAAGTCGCTCTTTTGGCAACAC
>JBFIJS010000293.1:0-5668 GCA_041600595.1 Saprospiraceae bacterium
CGCATTTCTTGCGTAACATGATTAACTAATTATCAAATGAAAGCACTGAAAATTTTAAAGTGGACCGGCATCAGTTTATTAACCCTGATCGTACTCATCCTGGCCTTTGTTTACGGGCGTTCCTATCAGTTACAACATGCTAAACTGGATATTGCACTGAGAGATAATATTGTTGTTCCGACGGACAGCGCCTCCATTGCGGATGGATTCCGACAAACCCGGCTCATGCATTGCAACGGCTGTCACGGAGACAATATGGGCGGACAAGTCATGGTTGACGATGACATAATTGGACGTCTGGTCTCAGCGAATGCCTCAAAAAAGGTGAAAGAGTATTCTGATGCCGAACTCTATCGCCTCCTTCGGCATGGGGTTAAAAAAGACAATTCTGTGGCGATTGCCATGCCGGCTGAAATGCTCTACGAGCTGAAAGAGGAGTCTTTGTTAAACATCATTGCCTACCTACGCACGTTGGAAGAGGTCGTTCATGAAACTCCATTTCCGCCCAATAACTTCAAGTTTCCCATCCACATGGGTTTGGCTTTCGGCCAAATGAAAATAGAACCCTTAAAAATGAATCATGCAGCCCCCCGAAAATATGCCCAACACGAAAATACGCCCATTGCCCGCGGGGAATACCTCGTTCAAACTGCCTGCTCCCATTGTCACGGAACGGATCTGAAAGGAGACGAATTCATGAAGTCTCCCGGACTCAACATCGTCTTCATGTACAATCAGGATCAGTTCCGGCACCTGCTGCGTACGGGAGAAGGCGCTACACGAAAGGAAGTCGGGATGATGAGCGAGGTGGTACAAAACTGCCTCCATCATTTTACGGACGAAGAGATTGATGATATGTACGCTTTTCTAAAAACGCTGCTGGAGGAGGAGGAAGGTATCGGAATGGATTGACTCCAACCTCTTTGCGACCACCCCGTAAAATCGACCATCAAACGTTTAATCATTTTTTATTACACAAAAACATAAATTCAAATGAAAACAAATTTCAAATTACTGCAAAAAGCAACCATCGTTGCTTTATTCTTCAGCTTTATTATGGGTCAAAACCTACAGGCGCAGAACGAGCCGGTTACCATTTACATGGAAATTGCAAAAGTCAAAAAATCAACCGATGACTTTAAAAAAATGCACGATGAACTGGTGACTCCATACATTCAGGAGCGCATTAAACAAGGAACCATGCTGGCCCACGCAGTTTTCAAAGTGGCCTTTCCCAATGGCGATCAGCTGGATTACGATTATGTCATGTTAGATGTATTTAGCGAATTCAGCCATATCAAAATGGAAGATGAAGAGGCGGGAAAAATAATTTACAGTGCTTTCACCAATCCTGATATTGAAAAAATGATGGGGCGGTTTGAAGACGCTATGGATTTTATGGGATCGGAAGTCTTTGTTGTTCGGGATGAGGCCTTTCCGGGTCCCGTTGGTGGCTCGGATAAAATGCCCAAATATGTCAGGGTTAATCACATGGATGTTTCCGAAAACAACAGCAGTGCTTACGCCAAAATGGAAAGTGACATTTTCAAACCCATCCACCAGGCCAACGCTAAAGCGGGAAATCTGCACGACTGGATGATGTTGCAACGCATCATTCCCTATGGCTCGGACGGCGATAACGATTTCCTCACTTTTGATATTTTCAGCGAATGGGGCGACATGGCCGGCGGTAATTTTAGTGCGCTTTTCAAACAGGTGCATCCCGATAAAAACATGGATGACACCTGGAATAAAATGAGCGGGCTGCGTGACCTGCGTCGCTCCGAAATTTGGGAATTGGTCAAAATCATCGACACCCCGACACCCGAAGTGAAATTCGACGTAGTGAAAGAAGGAACCGGCCCCCTCCCCAAAAAAGGACAGGAAGTAGCATTCCACGGTACTTTGATGAATATGGACGGGGAAACTTTATTTAGCTCCAAAGACGTCCTCGGACATCCGTTCCATTACATCATGGGAAATGACCCATTCGATCGCTTTTTTGACAAAGCCCTGCAACAGACGAAGAAAGGGGGAATTATCAACGTTACTGCGCCGGTAGATTTTCAGGATGAATTTACCAGGAACATGAGTGGCGGCAAAACTGCCGTCATGAAATTGGAGGTTCTGGATATTGCTGCTCCCATTTTAAATGGTGCGGAAGAAATTAAAACGATCATAGAGTCAGATGGCCTGGCAGCCGCCAAAAAATCATACCCTGTCCTGCAATCGGAAGGTTATATTTTCCGGGAGGGTGATATGAACGGCCTCGGCTATCAATTGATGAAAGATGGTCATTCACACGCTGCACTTTACATTTTTGAACTCAATCAAAAGAATTACCCCAAATCTGCTAACGCCTGCGACAGTCTTGGTGATGGTTACCGGGCAGCGGGCAACTATGCCAAGGCGAAGCATTGCTACGAAATGGCATTGAAAAATAATCCTGATTTTAAAGCCTCCAAAGAGAAGCTGGAGCAGATGTAAAACCAACCCTTATGTATCGGTTTAGCAATGTGATATGGCATTGTTAAACCGATTTTTTATAAACCCACCTGCATGTCAAAGACAATAAAAAAGGGAGAACCTTTTTTCCTTTATTGGATTGAACAACCTTATTTATTTTACCAGGATATATAAACAGAATACGGCGTGGTACCGGGAGACATCAAACAATAAACTTTTTTTCATCCACCCTACCCTCTCTGCCTGCTCCAATAAATACTCAAACCATGTATCGGCATAAAGCATTGGTTATGTAATGGTACAAATTGACCATCTCGATTAAAGCTGACCGCAAAATGAAATGGTATTTCAAATGATCTCTATATATTGCGACTTCAAGCGAGTTTGCCTTTCTGCAATTCGCTACCATTTCAAAAGGCCATCCTTACCGGATTGCCTGATTTCAGAATTGTTAAAACCCATTCAATGATGGCCCATATCTCTTTAACCTTTACGGGTAGTTTTATTTTTCTCAACCTCACCGATGCTTTCGGTTCCGCAGCAAATGTCAGCAACATTTTCGCCATGATCTGCTTCCTGGGTGTCGGTGCTCTGATTCTTTTTCGCGGGATGAAGAATGAGCAGGAAGACAAAACCAAATTGTATATCTATAGCGGGCTGATACTCTTCATGTGTCTGGCAGGATTGATCGCACATATTTACAATGCCAACCAGCTCAAGGAAAGCAACCAGGAATTATTGAATAAAATCAAAGACCTGGAGCAGACCAAAGAGCAATATTTAAAATTAGTTGACCGGGCCAGGCAAGACAGTTTATGTTGTTCGAACGGTCAGCAGGAGATAAATAAATTAGGCCCGGAAGTCGCCGTTTTGAAGGAGCAAAACGAGTCGCTTACCTACAAACTTAACAACATCGATGCGGCCATCCAGTCCTATGTTTATGGGTTTGCCGAAGGCTTCGCTACCGTAAAGAACCGGGATGGAAAATGGGGATACCTGCGAAAAGGAAGCCCCATTACCAGTGTGGATTTCAGGTACGATGTCGCCTGCCGGTTTTACAATGGCAGGGCAGGCGTGGTTTGCCAAAATGGTAAATGGGGATTCGTGGATCAGTCCCTCGGCAAACCATTTATTCCCTGCGAATACGAGGAAGTTTACGGATTTCAGGGTGATAGCGCCAGGGTAAAAAAGAACGGCGAGTGGTTCTGGATCAGTAAAAATGGGAAAAGAAAGGAGTGAGCACCGGCCCGGCATCCCGCTCTCCGTGCCTCGAATCCAACACCTCAGGGTGCGTAGCTTTTATTTATTAATCGGTTGTCCTTCTTTCCTGTATTCCTGCCTGACCCCCTGGATGATATCGGACATAATCATCTTTTTACCCTTGCGACCAATGGCCTGCAGCGATGCGTACCGGATGACATTCATGATCGTTCCTCCTGTCAATTCGTAACGCCGGGCAAGTTCTGGCAAGTCAATACCAGGATCGACGTTTGCCTCGGCAGGCAGCCCATTTTTCCAAAGCTGCAACCGTTCTTCTGGCCCGGGCATCGAAAAATAAAGGACTGATTCAAAACGCCGGAGCAAAGTTTGATCAATATGATCTTTGGTGTCTAAGGCCAATATGGCAACTCCCTTGAAGGATTCCAGACAATGCAGCAAAAACGATAATATGGCTGGTGCCGTCCGGTCACCGGCATCTTTTACTTCGCTGCGTCTTCCAAAAAGGGCATCAGCCTCATCAAAATACAAGATCCAGTTTTTATAATTTGCCAGATCAAAAATTCGGGAGAGATTCTTTTCCGTTTCCCCAATGTATCCGGAAACTAACAAAGAGCAATCTACCCGGCAGACTTCCTGTCCGACGGATTTACCCAGCAAACATACCGTCATGGTTTTGCCGGTTCCGGGTGCACCGTGAAACAAGGCCCGGTACCCGGGACGGACTTTATTCGCCATTCCCCAGTCTTTTGATAAGGTCTGCCCATGCTGCATCCAATCCTGAATAGTTCGTACTTCTTTCATCGTATAGGCATCCAGAACCAGATCGTCCCATCCCTGCTGCGTATCGATAGTGTGGGCCGGAAAATCTGAGCCGAAACGGGTGGGCAGGGTCGCCCCGAAAGTGAGATAATGTGAATATTCTTCCGATAATCGCAACGGAGCTTTTAAAACTGAATGACCAGCGACCGGAACTTCCAGCTGAAGAATATTGCTTTTGGTAAAAAAATGATCCCGGTCCAGCATGGCACCTAAAGTAAACCGAATTTTCAAATCCTGCCCTCCCAGCAGAAAAGCCAGGGTTTCGCCCGTGGGGATGAAGTTGCCTGCCGGGTGAGCGATTTCCCCGCCAAACTCCGTATATCTCCGGTCATATAAAGTGTTCTTTGTGAGAAATACATCCAGTATTTGCGGGCGGATATGCGGGATCAAAGCCATCAGGAGACATAAACGCTCCGCAAATGACATTTGGAATCGATTGACAACCTGGGCATAGCGGGATGTAGATCCGGACAAGTCCGGTGACGTCAGGTCAAACACATTTTTAGTCTCGACTTCCTGTTGAAAATAAAGTGAAAACCCGGTGTCCAGAACCTGAGAGAACCACTGGAGTTCCTGCTCCAGGTCGCGGGCATTAAGTTCGATTTCATTTGTCATAAAAGAGGTAGTGGTTGCGGCAGCAAATTCCTGCACGGGTATTTGGATCATTGGCCGGGGAAAGCACTAATGTAGAAATAAAAACAATAGCAACCGCCTGCCCTGGTGTTGGAGCTGACCCGCGTACCAACCGTCACCAGTAAATTCAAAATATATCTGACAAAACGCCCCCACCCTTGCTCCGGAAAATGGATGAAATGGGTAGCATTTTTAATTTAAATTTGGTGTGTTGAGATGTCGCTGTAAAATGATCTCCAACAGCAGTCTGCCATACCTGCTGAAATAGAAAAGACTGCACCTGAGATCCGACTCTGATACAGCCCTTCCAAAACCAAATACCAATGAAATGTTTTATCATGAATACCCGCCCCCTAATTCACCACTAATTTTTGGGTGATCACCGTCTGCTCATCTTTCCAAATCAGAAAATAAAGACCGGGATTCAGGTCGTTATCGTGAACCAGCCTTATGTTGGTTTCGGCCTGTTGTATATCTTTTTGCCAGACCAGTCGTTGAGCAGTATCGAACAAGCTAAGTTTACCAGAAC
>JBFIJS010000294.1:0-5662 GCA_041600595.1 Saprospiraceae bacterium
CGAGGAAAAAATAGATATCTGCGATTATCAATTCACGGTCAGTACCGGCAAATCGTCCACGACTCATTACCAAACCGTTTTTTTTATTCAGTCAAAGGCTTTGAGCCTGCCGGAGATGTTGATCTATCCCGAAAATTTTTTCCATAAAATCGGCAGCCTGTTCGGGATGCAGGACATTGACTTTGAGCAGTGGCCTGAATTTTCCAGCAAATTTCTGGTGCAGGGCGATGAATGGGGTATCCGAAAGCTGATGGATGAGGGCCTGACCCGGTTCTTTCTGGTGGAAAAACACTGGTGCCTGGAAAGCCTCGGTTATTACCTGGTTATTTACAAGAGAAATGCGCTGGTTAAACCAACCTACATAAAAACGTTGTTTAATAAAGGCATGTCATTGTATGAACATTTAAAAGAAAACGATTGGCACTTGTCGGCCAATGCCCAACTCCGCTAATAAACTATGTGTACCGTAACTTACATTCCTCAATCTGATCAAAATTTTATCCTCACCTCCAACCGAGATGAAGCTCCCCAACGTTCACCACAGCAACTCACTACGCTCAGCCAGCACGGTGTGGAATTGATTTTCCCGAAAGATGCCGGTGCCGGCGGAACGTGGATTGCCGCTGCCAATGATGGCCGGGTGGCGTGCCTCCTCAACGGCGCATTTGAAAAGCACAAACATGAGCCGCCGTATCGCCGTAGCCGGGGCATCATGGTGCTCGATTATTTTAGCTATCAGTCCACCAGCGATTTCTGTGAGCGATACGATTTTGAGGGCATGGAGCCGTTTACGTTTGTGTTGGTGGGTAAAAACGAATTGCATGAATTGCGGTGGGACGAGAAAAAAGTGCATTTAAAAGCGCTGAATACAAAGGGGCGGTATATCTGGTCGTCTTCCACTTTATACACCACAGAAGTAAGGCTCAGAAGGGAAGCCTGGTTTAAGGAATGGTTGGAGAGCAGAAGCGATTTTAGCCTCAAGGCGATTCAGGACTTCCATTTGCACGGAGGCGAAAGAGATGAGTGGAACGGGTTTGTCATGAACCGGATGAACGTTGTGCAGACCGTGAGCATTACCAATATTGTCAAAAAAAGTGACCGGATGGAAATGGTCTACCATGATTTGTTGCGGAGGAATGTATTGAGCGAATATATTTTCCGAAGGAAAAAAATGGCAACCTCTTCCTGATTGTTGCCGGAGCCAAACCCAACAAAGAATCTTTTTTAAGAAATTCCGGGGTAAACAGTAGCGCCCTGCTCCTATCTGTATTTTTCCAACAGCTTATCACAGGCCTGATCCAGCATATTGAAGACCTGATCGAAGCCATTGTCGTCCCAGTAAGGGTCCGGCACGTTTTCGTTGCGGCCCGGGTGGAGGAAATTCATGATCAGGTGTACTTTTTCCTCTTGCTCTTTTGTAAACGCACTCCTGATAATATCCTGATAATTGGAACTATCCATGGCCAAAACAAGATCGAACCGGTCCAAGTCCGCCGGTTTGAATTGACGGGCCCTCTGATCGGTGAGGTCGATGCCCCGGGATCGGGCAACGGCGATGGAGCGGGGGTCGGGCCGCTCGCCGATATGCCAGGAACCGGTGCCGGCAGAGTCAACGGACCAATCCAGATTCGAATCTTGAATCTTTTTTTTCAAAATACCCTCGGCCAGAGGGGATCTGCATATATTGCCAAGGCAAACCATTAAAATATTCATCTCTTCAGGTTAAAATTAATCGACGGTCTTCGGCATGTCGTGATGTAAAAAATCCATTTATGGACACAATGAATAAATGGTGTTTTATTGTCAATCCAAAAGCCGGTTCCGGCAAAGTAGCAAAGCAATGGCCAAAACTGGAAGAGCAATTGCTGGGGGCAAATATTGATTTTGAAACGGTGTTTTCCAAAAGAAAAATGCATGCCACCGAGCTGGCTCAACAAGCTATTGAAAACGGATACCGGCATTTGGTCGCGGTGGGAGGGGACGGTACGGCCCACGAAGTTGTCAACGGAATTTTTCAACAAACCACCTGCCCGAGAGAGACGATTACCTTTTGTTTGTTCCCCGTCGGTACGGGCAACGATTGGGCAAAAACACATAACATTCCCCGCAAATACCAAGATTGGGTAACCATTTTTAAAAAAGGGAAAACGGATTTTCAGGATATTGGTTTTGTCGTTTACCAAAAAAATGACCAGCCACATAAGCGGTATTTTATCAATGTGGCCGGTCTGTCGTACGACGGTTATGTAGCCAAAAAGGCAGAAGGAGCGGTCGCTCCCTTCTTCCATTCGCTATTCTATTTGAAAATGATGGCGAGCAGTCTTTTTCAATTCAAGGTGCCCTGTCTTTCCGTTTCCTTTAATGACCAGATCAGACAAGGGAAAATCATGACGGTCAATATCGGCATTGGCCGTTTCTCGGGAGGAGGTATGCAATTGGTGCCCCACGCCCGTCCCAACGACGGCTTACTGGCCCTGACCATTGTGGGTGAAATAAACCCTTTGGTGGTACTGCTTGTTACTCCGCTGTTGTATTGGGGGAAAATAAGCTGGCACCCCAAAATCGACTTTTTTCAGACAGGCAGCATCAAGGTGCGGTCATTAGATCAGGAGCCGGTATGGGTGGAAGCGGACGGCGAGTTGCTGGGGCGGGTACCCACCGAGATCGGCATTCTGCCACACGCTCTGAAGATCATCGTTCCTTGACGTTCCGTGCCTGAATGCGCTTACCGGCAACATGCTATAATTGAATTTCTATTTGTTTACCGCATGGGGTCGGTTCGTGAACTTTGGTTCGGAATGTTTATTTCCAGAAAAAAACTCTTCAACTAAAAATCATTTATCAATAAAAACATGAAAAATAAACCAATCAAAATCGGTGATCAACTTCCCAGTTTTTCACTACCCAACCAACACGGCGAGATGGTCTCCATCGACCAATATTTCGGGAAACCGTTTGTACTTTACTTTTATCCGAAAGACGATACCCCCGGCTGTACGGCCGAAGCGTGTAGCTTTCGCGATGCTTATGCCGAGTTGCGCAACCTGGAGGCAGAAGTGATCGGGGTGAGCGCCGACAGCCCCGAATCGCATTTGTCGTTTGCCGAGAATTATAATTTGCCTTTTGTACTGTTGAGCGATGAAAAAAATGAAGTTCGCAAACTGCTCGGTGTGCCTGGCAGCATGTTCGGCCTGTTGCCCGGGCGGGTAACATATGTGGTCGACAAAAATGGGGTTGTACAGCACTTGTTTGACTCCCAGCTACAGGCAAAACAACACGTCCAGGAGGCGATAATGCACCTGACTGCCTAATTTTTTTGGAGGTAAGTCATTAATTATTCCCACCTTTGCCGATCTTTTATCAAACACAATTCAATGAAATTACAATTATTTACAGCACTAATCGTGCTGACTGTCCTGTCCTTAGGATGTGGGGATGCCGCTCCCAAAACTGACGGTGAAAATACGGACACACCGGAAAACACGACTGGTTCAACAGAAATGGATTTCGATAAAATGGCGGAGGGCTTTTGCAGCTGTATGCGCCCCATGTTCGAGTTTCAGCAAAAAGTATTTAAGCTGGCTGAAGAAGGAAAAGAAGACGAGATAGAATCTCTGCGCGACGAAGCAATGAGTGTGCAGCAAGAAGGCGAAAGTTGCATTTCTGCTTTGGAGGCAGAATATGGTGTCGTTGAAGGAGTCGAAAATGAAACCAAGGCTACCGAAGCCCTGAAGAAAGCCTGCCCGGATATCATGGCATTGATGGGAGCTGCCGCAGGCGGGTATGAAGAGTAATAACCCGACCCGGCGGTAGTCATCCGTTTGCAGGGCCCCACCAACGTTGCGTGTCAACTTGGTGGGGCCTTGTCAGTAATAGGCCGGGCGTGTTCAGTAGTTTGACGATCCTGGATAAAAGTGAAAATTTTAAAAGCAAAACTGACAATCCTTCCATCTTTTTGGCAGAAGGGAGTTTCAGTGCCTACCTGTCATTCATTTCTCCGTAAAATCTGCCATTTTGACCGCATTATTCCGCTGGCAAACATATTGATGGGATGCGGGTTTGGTGTGAGTCGGTGTTGAAGCAGGCTGATAAGTACAAACCCGGCGAACACCCTGACTGACGTTTTTATAAAAAATATAATGTTTAAAAAATTGAGAGATATGGCCAAGAAAAACGCTGCCCCTGAACAGGAGCAAGATCCGACCAATGCAAACGTGGATGAAATGGTAGCCGAAAATCCGGATGAGGAACAGTCTGGAAAAGAGCAATCGTCGGCAGAAAACGAACCTGTGGATGAAATGGTAGAGCTTCGCCAGCAAGTAGGTGAGCTCAAGGATAAATATATCCGTCTCGTTGCCGAATTTGAAAACTATAAAAAAAGAACTGTCCGGGAAAAACTGGACTGGATGAAAACCGCCGCCCAGGACACCATCACAGCCATGCTGCCGGTGTTGGATGATTTCGATCGGGCCAAAAAATTTGCCGAAGGCGAAAACGGTGAAGGTGAAGGATTGGGCGAAGGGGTAGAACTGGTGTACCAGAAGTTATACAATACCCTCAAACAGAGGGGTCTCGAGCCAATGGACAGCACAGGAGAACCATTCGATCCCGAGCTCCACGAAGCCATCACGGAAATACCTGCGCCTTCCGAAGACATGAAGGGAAAAGTCTTCGATACCATCGAAAAAGGCTACCGCTTGAACGATAAAATCATCCGCCACGCCAAGGTAGTGGTCGGAAAATAATAATATGGAGAATGGCTGAATGGTTGGATGGCTCCCTGCCATTCAGCTGTTGTACCTATCATCCATTGTTAATATGGCAACAATGACTAAAAGAGATTTTTACGAAATACTGGGTGTGCCGAAAAATGCAGATGAAGCAGCGTTGAAAAAGGCCTACCGAAAATTGGCACTGAAATACCACCCCGACCGTAACCCGGACGACAAAGAGGCTGAATCAAAGTTTAAGGAGGCGGCCGAGGCTTACGAGGTGCTGAGCAATCCCGACAAACGGGCCCGCTACGACCGCTATGGCCATGCCGGCGTTGATCCCAATATGGGCGGCGGCGGATTTGGTGGCCGCGGCGGGATGACCATGGAGGATATCTTCTCGCAGTTTGGTGATATTTTCGGTGGTGGCGGTGGCAGTCCTTTCGATGAGTTTTTCCGCGGCGGACGAGGTGGCGGCGGAAGGCCCCGCGGCCAACGGGGCAGCAACCTGCGTATCAAAGTAAAATTGACCCTGGAAGAAATCGCTTCCGGTGTAACTAAAAAAATTAAAGTCAAAAAGCAGGGTGTCTGTGATACCTGTGGCGGCAACGGCGCCAAAGACCGCAGCTCGGTGACAACCTGCAGCTCCTGCCGCGGCTCGGGCGTGGTGCGCCAGGTGAGGAATACTTTTCTCGGACAAATGCAAACGACCACAACCTGCCCTACTTGTCAGGGGTCAGGTGAAATGGTCACAGCCAATTGTCCTGCCTGCAAAGGTGACGGCCGAACCTATGGAGATGAAACCATTGAAATAGAAATCCCGGCCGGTGTGGCGGAAGGTATGCAGCTGTCCATGTCGGGCCGGGGCAACGCTGGTGCCAAAGGAGGTCCCAACGGCGACTTGCTTATCAATATCGAGGAGGTGCCGCACGAGCACCTGCAGCGGGACG
>JBFIJS010000295.1:0-5654 GCA_041600595.1 Saprospiraceae bacterium
GACAGGCCCGTCGGCTGGCCTCCAGTTTGGCCAGGTAGTTTTGTTCGACAGTACGCTCCTCCATCCCGTTGTAGGCAAATTGTTTCGGGTCGCGCTGCAACAAAGAGTCGAAGGTTTGGAAGCACTGCAACGCCAGGTCGTATCTTCCTCTTTTGTAGTGGATATTGCCGGTTTCAAAATAGATAGCCCTGGAAAACGTGGGATTGAATTCAATAGCCATTTCGTAATAACGAACGGCTTCTTCCAGATCCCCCATTAGTTCGTAACAGGCCCCGGCGCTGCGCAGGGAGGGTGAAAATCCGGGGTATTTTTTCAATACTTTTTTAAAATGACGGAGCGCCTCCCCGTATTTGTTTAACAGCAATGCCTGCTCGCCTTGTTGGTGGATCGAAATATAGGATTCGGTCAGGTGGTATTGTTTTTCTTCTTTTCCCGCCTGGGCACACAGCACAAAAGAAAAACACAAAAAGCTCGAAAGGAGAAGTAAGTGTTTCACAGAAAAATAACCGGGGAGTGCATGAATGCAATATTGCGGACACCGGAAACATTGCAATTAAAATACCAGTTAGCTGAAAGCTGCTTTAATCAACAAAATACACAATCACTTCCACCTTCCTGTTTTTCCAGTCGGCTTCATCAGCTTGCTTGGCCCCTTTACCTTCCATGCGAATATCATCGACCTGAATGCCTTTCTTTTTTAAATAAACCCCCACCGATTCTGCCCTTTTTTCCGACAGCTCAAAATTGTAGGCATCCCCTCCCTGCCGGTCGGTAAAACCAATGATTTCAATGTAATCCGGTTCTTTTTCCGCAAAATTAACGTTGATAAACTGGTCGAATGCTGCCAGGTTTTCGGGCCGTAAATTGGATTTATCAAAATCAAAATAAAGTACGTGTTGTTCTTTCCGGCAACTGGCCGCGGGTTTCTGCCGGATGGAAGTTTCTGTGGAAGGCACCAACGCTACGGAGGAAAATGTTGGCAGTTTAAACAAAGGGTCCAGCACTATTTCCAGAGTATAAAAAGTCGTGTTATCCCACTCGGGTACCAGGAAGAAATTTTGGTAAGGATGGTAATCGCTGTGACCTACGCTCACCTGTAAGACTTCACCCGCATCGACGCACATAAAAAACCGGCCTTCCTCATCGGTTTTATGTGCCGGCCGGCCCTCGATATGGACCTGGGCAACGATTGGTAAACGGGTGATAGAATCTCTGAGCTGTCCTTCCACATAAGTAACAGGATCGCTTTGCAGGGTATCCGGCACTTCAAAATAATAGATGTCCATTCCTCCGGCACCGCCAGCCCGGTCGCTGGCAAAATACCCGGTTTTGCTGTCGCTGCTTAAAAAAAATCCGAGTTCCCGATAGGAAGAATTGACCGGTATGCCCAAATTAACCGGATGGCTCCACACATTTTCTCCAATCAGTCTGGACATAAAAATGTCCTGTTCGCCGAGGCCGGCATGCCCCGTTGATGAAAAATAAAGTGTTTGCCCGTCGTTGGTGATGAAGGGAGCTTCCTCGTCACCTGCCGTGTTGATCTGGTCGCCGAGGTTGACCGGTTCGCTCCATTTATTATCCGCCAGTCGGTGGCTCTTCCAAATATCTGTACCGCCAAATCCACCTTTCCGGTTGCTGGCAAAATACAACAGATCGCCGTCGCAGTTGATACTGGCCTGCGATTCCCAGGCGTCGGAATTGGACTGGCCAATGGAGGGTTCCAGGTCCGTTATTTTCAGATCTGACAGTCGTCCCCGCCAGATATCACAGGTGCCCAGCACGGACGCTCTTTCACAGACTGTGAAGAAGACCTGCCGGCCGTCGCGGACCAGCGTAGCCATGCCTTCATTTCCATTGGTGTTGAAATCATCTACCCTTGCCCCGGTGTTCCAGGTTTGCTCCCCGAATTGGCTGACGAACAGGTTTTCATCCGAAAACTCATTTTTACGGGAGGTGTAAAACAGGGTTTTGCCATCGTTGGTCAGGAAGGGGAAATACTCATCGGCCCTGGTGTTGATGCCGCCCCGAAGGTTTTCGACTTTTTCAATGTTCCAGAACTGAATACTATCCAGGGCAATATGGCAGGCCCGGCGGCTCGCTTCCAGTTTTTTGAGGTACTCTTTTTCGATATTTTGTTCATAAAAACCATTGTACGTAAACTGCTTGATATCCAGTTGCAACAACGAGTCAAATCTGGCAAAGGACGTCAGGGCCTGGTCATAGCGTCCGGTTTTGTAGAGGATACTCCCAATCTCGTAATACATGGCCCGGGAAAAATAGGGGTTCGCTTCGACGGCCATTTTGTAGTTCTGCAAAGCATTCTCAAAATCGCCCATGAGTTCATAACAAGCCCCGGCACTCCGCAGGGCAGGTGGGAAATCCGGGTATTTTTTTAAAACCTTTTTAAACAGCCGCAGGGCTTCTCCGTACTTTTTCAACAACAAAGCCTGCTCTCCTGCATGATGAATGGAGCTGTATTCTTCCGGGATGATGTACAGCATTTCCCTGCTGTCGGACTGCCCCTGTAGTGTCAGAGAGAAAAATATGTTCAAAACGAGGAGTGAGTATCGAAAAATCATTGGGCTTCTTGATCTAGTGTTGAGCGGAAATATTTGGAACAAAGAGTTATCTGGAATTATGAATGGGGAAATCCGGGCCTGGTGTAATGGCCATGACGCAAGTGTCGGGTAACCTGATCGAATTAAGGCTTTTCACTAAAATTGAAAATACCTGATCCGGAATTGGCCGCAGCGAAAAATTTCAGGGCCGCAGGTGCCTGGTCACGAATAATTTTCCGCAAAAATAGTCTTTCAGTCCTGAAACAGTCCAGTGCTAAAAAACAAGTAAACCGGCACACCGAAATTTGCCGGCAACCATTGTAAGTCCCGATTTATTCCGACTTTTGCGCTCCCCCAAAAAAATTACCAGACAAATCTGACTATGACCAATAAAGAAATAGCGAATACCTTTCAATTTCTCGGCAACATTATGGAGTTGCACGGAGAAAATCCATTTAAAATAAGATCTTATTCCAGCGCTTACATCACTTTGAGAAAATATCCGACACCGTTGGAGGAACTCTCGCTGGAAGAACTATCTGCCATCAAAGGCGTGGGCAAGGCCATTTCGGAGAAAACCCGGGAACTCGTTGAAACCGGAAAGATAGCCGCCCTGGAAAAATATTTGGAAAAAACCCCGCCCGGTATTCAGGATATGCTGCGGGTAAAAGGATTTGGACCCAAAAAAATCAAAACAATCTGGAAAGATTTAGGAGTAGAAACGGTAGGCGAACTACTCTACGCCTGCAATGAAAACCGCCTGGTGGAGCTCAAAGGCTTCGGTCAGAAAACGCAGGAGGACCTGCGCCAGAAGCTGGAATATTTTCAAAAATCAGCGGGAAAATACCGCTACGCCGACATCGAGCCGGAAGCCAACCTGATCATTGATTTTATACAGAAAACATTGCCGGAAGCTGCAGTAAGCCCGGCCGGCGCTCTCCGCAGAAAAAGCAATATCATTGAAAAGATCGAGGTAGTGGTGGGATTTGACGGGCAGCCCGACGTGCTGTTTGCGGACGGAACCATGGAGGTCGTGCATCGCAGCGACAATATCATCACCGCTAAAACTGTGCACCAGACCACCGTGGTCGTTTACCATTGTTCCCGGGCTGAATTTGGCAGCAAACTTTTTCGGTATTCCGCTGCCGAACCATTTTTACAGGCCTTTCTGAAAAGAACAACGGGCCTTGACTTTAAAGAATTACAGGATGAAACTGCCATATTTACCAAAGCCAACTTACCGTTTATCGCCCCCGAAATGAGGGAGCAGGAATGGGCCCTTGACCTGGCCGCCCGGAATGCCCTGCCAACGCTGGTATCTCCGGCCGACATCAAAGGGGTCGTGCACGCCCACTCGACCTATAGCGACGGATTAAATACTTTGCAGGAAATGGCAGAACATGCCCGGCAGCTAGGTTATCAGTACCTCGTCATTTCAGATCACTCCAAGGCCGCTTTTTATGCCAACGGGCTGAAAGAAGATCGCCTGGAGGAACAATGGGCTGAAATAGATGCCCTCAACCAAAAGCTGGCACCGTTTAAAATTTTCAAAAGCATTGAATGCGATATCCTTGCCGACGGGCGGCTCGATTACGACGATGCAACGCTGGCTCGTTTTGACCTGGTCATTGCCTCGGTGCACTCCAACCTGAAAATGGATGAGGAAAAAGCTACTGACCGTATCCTGGAGGCTATTAAAAACCCTCACACCAGCATTCTTGGCCATCCCACGGGCCGGCTGTTGCTATCCAGGCTCGGTTATCCGCTCGATCACCAGAAAATCATTGATGCCTGTGCAGAATACAAGGTGGCGATCGAACTCAATGCCAACCCTTATCGACTGGACCTGGACTGGACGTGGATACCTTATGCTCTGGAGAAGGGCGTACTCATTTCCATCAATCCTGATGCCCACAGCACCGAAGGTATCAACGATATCAGATTCGGGGTGTTATCAGCGAGGAAAGGTGGTTTATCGCCCGATAAGTGCCTGACCTGTTTCGATGTAGAACAGTTTGAAAAATGGATGCATTCCTGATAGACAGTTGCCCGTAGCTTCAGGTATCAGCATCAAAGCTAACGGGCCCAGCCAAGCCAATATTTATGTTAGAAGTTGTTATAGATTTCATTTTCAACAGCACCGAGCACCTGAAAGATTTTGTCAATCTTTATGGCACCTGGGTATATGTGCTCGTTTTTGTGATCATCTTCTCCGAAACCGGATTCGTGATTTTTCCATTTTTACCGGGCGATGGGTTCATCCTGGCCGTTGGTGTCGTGGCCGAATCTACCGATCTTAACATCTGGCTGGCCATGGCTCTGATGATCGTAGCGGCCTTTCTGGGCAATGCGACCAACTATCACATCGGTAAATATTTTGGCCACCGGATACTGGAAGGGGGCCGGGTCCGGTTTGTGAAACAAAAACACCTGGACCAAACGCACGAGTTTTTTGAAAAACACGGGCAGAAAGCGGTAATCCTCAGCCGGTTTGTTCCTGTATTCAGAACGTTTGTTCCTTTCGTTGCCGGCATTTCAAAAATGGACCGGCCCAAATTCTTGTCTTATACCCTGTGGGGGGGCGTTGCCTGGGTCTTATTATTTGGCCTGATCGGCTACTTTTTTGGCCAGCTTCCCTGGGTGCAGAAAAACCTCTCCTTTATCTATATCTTTTTGGTAGTCATCACCATCATCCCGACGATTGTGGCAGCCTGGCGATCAAAGATGAGACCCTCCTGATATTTTACTTTTAATCATGGTTGCTTCTACTTAATATTGTCCTAAAATTCAACCATGAAACTGCCAACCATATTAATCACGGAAGATGAACCTAAAGTAGCCGCCTCGGTCAAACAGGGGCTGGAAGAAAACGGCTTCGAAGTAGAAGTGGCCCCGGACGGCGCAGTCGGTAAGTTCCTCGGCATTTCCAAAAAATATGATCTCATCCTCTTAGATGTCAATTTGCCGCATTTGTCGGGCTATGAGGTTTGTAAAGCCATTCGGGAAAAAGACCCATCCGTGCCGATTATCCTGCTGACGGCCATGCAATCCATTGAAAATAAGATCAGCGGTTTTGATGTTGGTGCCGACGACTAC
>JBFIJS010000296.1:0-5648 GCA_041600595.1 Saprospiraceae bacterium
ACGATGGTGCGGGCGCTCGATTTTTTCACCGAGAATACCCCGGACTGGGCGGCCATGGACGACTTGGAGGTGCGCTACACCCTGTCCCAAATCAAAGGTGTCGGCCCCTGGACGGTGGATATGATTTTGCTTTACACCCTCCAGCGCACCGACGTTTTCCCCGCCGGTGACTACCACCTCAAGCAAATCATGACGAGCCTTTACCACCTCGACCCGGCCAGCCGGCTGACCGCCCAAATGAAGGCCGTGGCGGAGGCCTGGTCGCCGCACCGCTCCCTTGCCGTACGGTATTTACTGGCGTGGCAGGCATTTCAAAAAAAATAAATAAAAAGTCATCGCCAAATTGAGCGAACTGGCGCAATGGGCCAGGGAAGGCTACCAGTCCGGCGACTTTTTCAACGAAGTTTTAAAAAAAGAAAAGGCAGGCCACTGGAAATACGTCGGCAGGGTTCCCAACCCTGCCGACGTTAATCCCTACCGATGTTTCCCTGACCTGCATTTCACCCCCCCAAATCCGCATCTCACCTTTTCTTCCTTTTCCGCCCGGTCATTCCCCCGCAGGTTTGCACCATCATTTCAAACTAAAAATTGCAAATCGAAAAAAATCAAATCATGAAAAAGATACTCCTTTCACTCGCATTATTACTGACCACCACGGTCATTTTCTCCCAGTCCGGCACCATCAAGGGTACCGTGCTCGACCAACAGTCCGAAATCCCTGTCATTGGCGCTACGGTTCAGTTGGTCGGAACCGAATCAACCAATGGCTCCGTCACCGACCTGGACGGTTATTTTATTTTGGAAAATGTGCCCCTTGGCCGCAACGTGCTGCAAATCAGCTACCTCGGCTACGAGACTATGACCCTGCCCAACGTGGAAGTGACCTCCGGCAAGGACGTCATCCTCAGTGTGAGCATCCGGGAATCGGTTGAGCAACTGAGCGAGGTAGTCGTGACTGCCCAGACCAACAAAGACCAGGCACAGAACGAACTGGCTACCATTTCCGCCCGGCAGTTCTCCGTGGAAGAGGTGAACCGCTTCTCCGGTGGCCGCAGCGACGTGGCCCGTTTGGCCTCCAATTTCGCCGGGGTGTCCGCACCGGACGACAGCCGCAACGACATCGTCATCCGGGGCAACTCGCCGACCGGAGTGCTGTGGCGCATCGAAGGAATTCCGGTGCCCAGCCCCAACCACTATTCCACGTTTGGCACGACGGGCAGCCCCGTGAGTGCGCTCAACCCGAACGTGCTGAGCAACTCCGATTTCCTTACGTCGGCTTTCCCCGCAGAGTATGGCAATGCCACAGCCGGCGTGTTCGACATCGCTTTCCGCAACGGTAACAAAGACCGCTCGGAATTCACCGTGCAGCTCGGTGCATTCAGCGGGCTGGAAGCGATGGCCGAAGGGCCGGTGGGTAAAAACGGTGGCTCGTACGTCGTCGCCGGACGCTACTCTTTTATCGGTATCGTCGGAGCTGGTTCCACGGCAGCGATACCTGACTACCAGGATCTTTCTTTCAAGGTGGACCTCGGCCGTTCCAAAGCTGGTAAATTCACCCTCTTCGGGATCGGTGGCCGTTCGCAGATTGATTTTCTGGGAGCTGAAATCGAAGACGACGACCTCTTTGCCGCTAAAGACGAAGACGGCTTCGTAAGCGGCAGCTTTGGTGTCCTGGGCCTGAAGCATAACCTGATTGTTGGTGAAAAAACCTACGTGCGCACGGTTATCGGTGGCAGTTACCGGGGCAATTCCTTTGACGCCGACCGCTATTATGACCTCGGTACAGACGAAGAAACCAAACTCCGTTTGCTGGAAGTGGATAACTCTGAAATGAACCTGACGTTCTCTTCGTTCGTCAACTCAAAAATCAGTGCTCGCCAGACTGTCCGGGCCGGTATCCTGTACGAGAGCCTCGGCTTCGATGCCTACACTCGTGACCGGGACAATGCACCCGACAACGACGGCGACGGCGAACCCGACTGGTTTACTGTTTACGATTTCGACGGCCGCTTCGGCATGGTCCAGCCTTACGTGCAGACGCAGTATCGCCTGACTGATAAATTGCAGTTCAACGCCGGTCTGCACGGACAATACTCTACGTTGAGCGAGCAGTTTGTCCTCGAACCACGGGCTGCCGTGAGCTACACCGTCAACCCAAAACACAAGTTCACCCTCGGCTATGGCATGCACAACCAGAATGCCCCCATACCCATCCTGTTCCTGAACGAAGAAGTAGATGGGCAGCTCGTCCGCACCAACGAAGACCTCGACTTCGTGCGCTCACAGCATTTTGTACTCGGTTACGACCTGAAACTGGCCAAAGACTGGCGCCTGAAGTCTGAAGTGTACTATCAACTCATCGACCGGGCACCGGTGGAGTCTTTTGCCAGCAGCTATTCTACCTTGGTTGAGGGTGCCGACTTCGGTTTTTCCGATGACAAAACATCGCTCGTGAATGAGGGTACCGGCTTTAACCGGGGTGTGGAATTGACCCTGGAAAAATTCTACAGCAAAGGTTATTACACGCTTTTTACGACCTCCATTTTTGAGAGTAAATACGACGGCAGCGACGGCATCGAGCGCAGCACACCATTTGACAACGGCTACGTGGTCAACCTCCTCGCCGGGAAGGAATTCAAGGTGGGCAAGGCCAAGCGCAACGCCTTCCTGATCGACACCAAACTGACTACTTCCGGCGGTCGTTGGTACACACCGGTTGACCTGGAAGCTTCCCGGGCCGTTGGTTTCGAAATCCTGCAGGATGAACTGGCCTTCTCGCAGCAGTACGACAGCTACTTCCGCTGGGACGTAAAACTGGGCTTCAAAATCAACAGCAGCAAGCGCAAGGTTTTCCACCAGTTCTTCATCGACCTGCAAAACGTAACCAACCGGGAGAACATTTTCGCCCGCCAGTACAACCGCCTGACCAACAATGTGGACCGGACGAACCAAATCGGGTTTTTCCCGGACTTTTTGTACCGGGTGCAGTTTTAGAGAAGGGTTGAGAAGGTTGAGGAGGGTTGAGAGAGTAAGTCCATTTTTCACTTCGCCTTTGTCATGGCCGAAGGCCATCTGCAACGTCACGAGGGCACTTTTAGCAGCCCTTATGACGTTGCGGATTGTCTTCGACAATGACAAGGTGCGTCAAAATAGAATCGGTTAAAAAATCAAAGTCAATCAGCCAACGCTACCCAAGCCTGTTTTTTTTGATAAAAAGTATTTGAAAATGGCAACCATCCAAATTTCAGAGAAAGTAAGGCTACGGATATGGGCCATTTTTTACAACTTGCGCACTGATGGCAAACGACTGATCTTTAAATACATGATAAAACCAAACATCGAATACCTTGCTTTTGACGACCGTTGGCTGATGCTGCTGGGTATCCCGTTCCTGGCCCTGATTATTCCGTTTATATTTTTCGGAATTGACATCGACACTTATCTGGCTACGGCGCATCAGGAATATTTTGAAGCCTTAGCCTATACTACCGCTTATTGGTTTTTTAACCGTTACCTGATGATTGCGCTGCGCAAACGGTTCAATGCTTTCAGCGACACATTAAAAAGGTTTTCTATTCAGGTGGTACTTATTGCGGTGGGGGCTCCGATTATTTCTATCGTTATTGGTGTTTTTTTTCATTTCCTCTGGCTTTTTTTGGGAACTTCGGATTTATACGAACCGACATTCATGCAGGGTTTAGGTTCTACTTATATTTTAACTTTTGCCGTTGCCATGTTGTACGATACCATTTATTTTTTCCATAAATACAAAGAAGCCATTTTGGAAAAAGAAAAAATCCAGTTGGCACATATTCAGGGGCAGTTGGAGAATCTGCGCAACCAGATCAATCCGCATTTTTTATTCAACAGTTTAAATACCCTGATGAACCTCATTCCTACCGATCCTGACCGGGCGATGAATTATTTGGATAAATTATCAAAATTTTACCGCTATGCTGTCAGTAACCAGGAACAGCAATTGGTGCCGTTGAAGACCGAATTAGATAATATGAAAATATATGCAGATTTATTGAAAGAACGTTTTCACGAGGGTATCGAAATCACCATTGATGACAGTACCGTGAACGGTGCACAAATCCTTCCGCTTTGCCTGCAATTGTTGATTGAAAATGCGGTGAAACACAATATTGTTTCCAAAAAGAAACCGCTGCAAATAGAGGTGAAAAAAGACGGAGATTATATGTCGGTGAAAAACAATATCCAAAAAAGAATTCACGAAGTAAAATCGACGGGCATGGGACTGAAAAATATCCGGGAGCGGATCGCCTTTTTCACGGAAGAGCCATTGATTGTTGAGGAAAATGAAAATACGTTTATGGTGTCCGTGCCGCTTGTTCATTAAATTTATGATGCCACGGATTTTCACGGATTTTCACAGATATTTTTGGGAATGTTTAATCCTTGTTCATTCGTTAAATTCATGACTTATAACCAAATTGCATGAAAATATTAATTGTCGAAGACGAAATAAACGCTTTTTTATATTTAGAAAATATCACCAAAAAAGTAAGGCCGGAGGCGGAAATAGTCGCTCACCTGGAAAGCGTGGAAGACACCGTCAATTGGCTGTTAAAAAATGAAACGCCTGACCTCATTTTTCTGGATATTGAATTGTCGGACGGGCTGAGTTTTGAAATATTCGAACATGTCAAAGTGGAGTCGCCAATTATTTTTACGACCGCTTATGATCAATACGCCATTGAAGCTTTTAAATTGAACAGTATCGGCTATTTATTAAAACCCATTCATGCCGATGACCTGGCTAAAGCCCTGGAAAAATTTGAGCGCTACCGGCCCAAAGACAGTGGTGCATTTACCGAACAATTAAAAGATATTTTCGGGAAAATAAATAAACAAAAAAAGCAACGCTGTCTCGTTAAAAAAGGAAATCACTTTGAGTTTATTAATATCAGTGATATTGCCTATGTTAATTCCGACGACGGCATTACTTTTTTATACACCTTTACAGGTCAGCGGCATATTTACGCCAACACGGTGGAGGGGTTGATGCAAAATCTGGACACCCAATTATTTTTTCATATCAACCGGGGACAGATAGTCAATATAAATGCCATTAAAAAAATTCATCCCTATTTTAACCAACGGATGAAACTGGAATTGTCCGTCAATGAAAACGGCGTGGAGTTTTTGGTGAGCCGCTCGAAGTTGCCGGATTTTAGAGAATGGGTGGACAGTTGATTGGATATTTCAAGAATGATAAAAAGTGGTGTTTTTAAACAAAATGCCCCTGCACTTTGCAAGGGCATTTTCAGTTAAATCAGTCTCCGGGTAGCCATGACCGGGCCCGGGTTATTTCATGCCTTTAGAATCAGTTAATTTATTCCGCCCGCAGCGTCTCCACCGGATGTCTGGCTGCCGCCCGTCTGGCCCGCAGTGTCACCACCATGGCAACCAGCGAGAGGGCCAGCAAGCCAGCCAGCAGCACAACCCAGAACTGCGGCTCGATCCGGTAGGCAAATCCTTCCAGCCATTTTGACGAAAGCAAAAGTGCCACCGGCATAGCCACCGCCGTGGATACGCCCATTAGCAGCAGATATTCCCGGTTGAAAGTGAACAGGATATTCCCGGTGGAGGCGCCTAAAATCTTGCGGATACCGATTTCCTTC
>JBFIJS010000297.1:0-5645 GCA_041600595.1 Saprospiraceae bacterium
ACTCATCCAGTTTATCGAAGAGGACGGACGCAAGATTACCAGTACTTTAGAAGACAAACCGTACATGGAAGCCAGTGTCGGGATTATGAACATCCTTAAATTTGGCCGGATCGATCTGGTGCGGCGACTGAATTATCTGGACAATCCCGATATACCCGAAATTTTTGGTGTAAAAGGGATGAGTATCCGGATAAAGATGTCAGCCAGTTTCTGATACAACCAATCTGGTCAAAAGACTAACTTTAGCACCATACCCTTAAAACCACTCCTCCATTCATTCCTTCGTTACAGAATCAACCTGCTACCTTTGCGGGGCGTTACCATTATTTAACGATCACCAACTTCTTACATTATGAGCGAGAACCTGCTCAAAAAATACGGCCAGCCACTGGTTTACAAAATCATCAATCCTTTCATTGAACTGCTGGTCAGATGGAAGGTACAGCCCAATACCATCACCACGATCGGGCTGGTCGTGAATACGGCTGCCACTGCCGTGTTTATCTGGGGGGCAGAGTATGGCGAGCGAAACGACCACTCGTACATCGGCTGGGCGGGAGCGGTCATCTTGTTTGGTGGCCTGTTCGATATGATTGACGGCCGTCTGGCCAGGGTTGGAAAAATGTCTTCAAAATTCGGTGCCTTGTACGACTCCGTACTCGACCGCTACAGCGAAATGATCATGTTTCTCGGCATTTGCTGGTACCTGGTGGCGCACAGCTATTTTCTCAGCTCTCTTTTTGCTTTCATTGCCCTGATTGGTTCGATGATGGTGAGTTACACAAGGGCGCGCGGAGAAAGTTTGGGGGTAGTGGCGGATGTCGGATTTATGCAAAGACCGGAAAGAGTGATTCTTATAGGTGTGTCGGCGTTGGCGTGTGGGATATTCTCCGCACAGGTTGGGGGCGATGTCAAGATTTCAAGGGATTGGCTCCCGTTCCCCCTGTTCGAGACGATCACCATTTTTACTTTGCCTATTTTTGTCATGGCAATACTCACCAATATTACCGCACTGCGGCGTCTAATATTTGTAAAAAATGAGCTACAAAAGAGAGAAAAATAATTTGTGTCGCCTGGTACTGACGTTTGTGTTCGTGGCACTTTTTGCTGTTTGGGGAAATGCCCAGGAAAGAAGAGAAAGGCCGGCGGAGTTCCCGGTTCCTCCTAAAACTGAAAAATCTCTTTTTTTCTTACAAAGAAATAGAAATGAAAACACGATCGTCTACGATGCAAAATTAAATGCCAATGGTGATTTTGACCGCTCGGACCCCATTGATGTCTATTGGTTACGTTATACCAGCACCGGCTACAGAAGGGAACTGAAATGGATTGAACGTGCCTTTGCCTACGGATACAGCTCTAAAAGGGGGAAAAGGGAAAACGAATTTTTCATCGAACTGACAGCCTACGACGAGCGGGAAATTCATTTGAAAAAAACAAAAGATGGCAAACCCATCGCCACTATCAACTGCAACGGAAAGGAATGCCGCCTGGACTATCTGTATGTGTTCGCCGACGAGTCCGGCAGTTGGCCAAAAGTATTGCACGTAGATATTCACGCAACCGACCTCATTACCGGAAAAAAAGAGAAAGAACGGATCAAAAACAACTGACCCCGAAAAACATAAAAAAAGCCTTCAGCTGCATCAGCTGAAGGCTTTTTTTGTGGTTTCAAAAATCGTTAATCGTTATTGGAACCGGCAAAACGCAGGATGAGGTAGAGCACCATCACCAACGCTGATAAAGCTGCCGAAACATAAGTCATCGCTGCCCACCAGAGCGCATCTTTGGCACCGTGGTATTCTGTTCCCTGGGCTACTCCCGTTTCATCCAGCCAGACCAGCGCCCGGCGGCTCGCATCGAATTCGACAGGCAGTGTCACGAACGAGAACAGTGCTGTAATGGAAAACGCCACAATCGTCAGCAGCATCAGGGTTGCTCCAAAGCCTGACGACAAGGCCATGATCGCCGCAAAGAACAACCATTGTTGCGAACGGGCTGCAAAATTGACGACTGGAACCAGAGCCGACCGTATTTTTAGCCAGGCATAGGAACGGTCGTGCTGCACAGCGTGCCCGCATTCGTGCGCCGCTACCGCTGCCGCCGCTACATTCCTGCCCTGGTATACCTGTGGGCTTAAACTGACCGTTTTTGACATAGGGTTGTAGTGATCGGTCAACATGCCCTGGCCCTGTACGATTTTTACATCGCTGATACCATAATGCCTGAGCATCTCTTCTGCTACCTCCCGGCCACTCATGCCGGAACGAAGCGGAACCTGTGCGTATTTCTGAAACTTACTTTTCAGCCTGCCTCCGACGAACATACCGATCAGGGACATGCCACCAACAACTACCCAATACATCATATCCATATTCAACTGTTTTTGATTTGTTGTGATTTAATACTTGAAAGGAATTGCAAAATAAAAACATCCCAATCATTATTTAGATCATTTTTTTGGACGAAATACAGGTGTTGGAGATACAATTGGCAACCTAAACCAGCTTAAACACTAAAAACATTCGGACATTTGCCCTCCTTAATCAAAAAAAATCAGCAAACTAAACTTAACGAATGGGAAGAAGAAACAGACCGCCGATAACACTCGAACAGATAGAGATTACCGGTGTAGCCGATAAAGGACGTGGTGTTGGACGGGATCCGGAAGGAAGGGTAATCTTTGTTGAGCACGTGGTGCCGGGTGACGTGGTAGATGTACGGATTGTTAAAAAGAAAAAAGACTTCTGGGATGGGTACGCTGTTCATTACCATCAGCTCTCCCCCGAGCGGGTAGAGCCGTTTTGCGAACATTTCAGCGTGTGTGGCGGATGCCGGTGGCAGCACCTGGATTACAACTCCCAGATTTATCATAAAGAAAAAGTGGTCAGGGAAGCCCTGCAAAGGATCGCTAAAATCAACCCGCAGGAATTTCTTCCCATCCTGCCGGGGGAAAAGACCACTTATTACAGAAACAAGCTGGAGTATGCTTTTTCAAACAAACGGTGGCTAACAAAAGAAGAAATCGAGAATGGTACCTCCAACCTGGAAGACGTGCTGGGGTTTCACCGGGCAGGTGCTTTTGATAAAATTGTCGATATCAAGCACTGCTGGTTGCAGGAAGAACCATCGAATAAAGTCCGGTTGACGATAAAGAAGACTGCGATAGCGCATGGGTTTTCCTTTCACGATCTGAGAACCCACGAGGGAATGATGAGACATATCATGATCCGGCTGACCAGTATTGGCGAACTGATGCTGATCGTTAGTTTCTTTGAAAACAAAGAGGCAAAAATCAAGGCATTTCTGGATGAAATTATTTCACTCATTCCGGAGCTCACGACCGTGTACTACTGCATCAACCCCAAGATGAATGATTATGTCGGAGACCTTCCAATGCAATTATATCATGGAAAAGGATACATAGAAGAACAACTGGGGCATGTCCGTTTCAAGATTGGCCCTAAGTCATTCTTTCAAACCAACTCTACCCAGGCCAGGGTTCTGTACGATAAAGTGGTTGAATTTGCCGGGCTGAATGGTAATGAAACCGTTTATGACCTGTACACCGGTGTGGGCAGTATTGCTCTTTACGTAGCTAAGTTTTGTGAAAAGGTAATCGGGATAGAGGAAGTGCCGGAAGCTATTGTGGATGCTGAGGAGAATGCAAAAATGAACCAAACAACCAATTGTATCTTCTATGCAGGCGACGTTAAGAATATACTCACAGAAGAATTTGCCGACCAACACGGAAAGCCGGATCTGGTGATAACCGATCCGCCCCGCGCCGGTATGCATGCCGACGTGGTTAAGATGTTTCTGGATCTGCAGGCTCCAAAAATCGTTTACGTGAGTTGCAACCCGGCAACCCAGGCCCGCGATCTGAGGCTGTTAAGTGAGAAGTATGATCTGGTGAAAATACAGCCGGTAGATATGTTCCCACACACGCATCATGTCGAAACGGTGGCTCTTTTAAAATTAATAAAATAAAAATGTATCTTTTTTTTCACCGTTTCGACCCGATTGCAAAATTAAATTGCCCGACAGGGCTGAATTTTTATCCGCATAAAATTCGGAGCAGGAAGCAAACGGCGAATGTAAAAGTTGTCGGATTGCTGCTGCCGGAAAATTAAAATGCATCCGCCTTCTGTACCTTTCAATTTGAGGGAGAAACGGACCGGTTAAACGAGAAGTTGAGAATGGATCGAAAGAATTATTTTTTCAAAAAAAGTTTTGCAGAATCCATTTTTGAATATACCTTTGCGTCCGCTTTTCAAAAAAGGGATTCACCTTTTACAAATCAAGACAGTTATAAAATACTGAAAATAAAGAAGACACTATTCACTACACAAATGTGTGTTTAAGAAAAGTTGACTTCAAAAGAGTTCATTGAAACTGATGGAGGGAAAGAGAAAGGAAGCCGGACGAGTTTGATGGTCAAGAGGCTATTAAACAGTTTGGATTAGTGGTAAGAAAAGACTTGATTTTTTTTAAAAAGATCAGGTCAAAGAACATTACCACGGAGAGTTTGATCCTGGCTCAGGATGAACGCTAGCGGGAGGCTTAATACATGCAAGTCGAACGGCAGCATTGGTGCTTGCACCAGATGGCGAGTGGCGCACGGGTGAGTAACGCGTACGCAATCTGCCCCCGGCCGGGGGAAAGTCACGGGAAACTGTGAATAATCCCGTATGGTACCTGATTTCTGCATGGAGATCAGGTCAAAGCTACGGCGGCCGGGGATGAGCGTGCGTCCGATTAGCTAGTTGGCGGGGTAACGGCCCACCAAGGCTACGATCGGTAGGGGGCGTGAGAGCGTGGACCCCCACACGGGTACTGAGACACGGACCCGACTCCTACGGGAGGCAGCAGTAAGGAATATTGGACAATGGGCGGAAGCCTGATCCAGCCATCCCGCGTGCAGGATGACTGCCCTCTGGGTTGTAAACTGCTTTTGCAGGGGAAGAAACCCCCGAACTTGCTTCGGGGCTGACGGTACCCTGCGAAGAAGCACCGGCTAACTCCGTGCCAGCAGCCGCGGTAATACGGAGGGTGCGAGCGTTATCCGGAATCACTGGGTTTAAAGGGTGCGTAGGCGGCCCGTTAAGTCAGGGGTGAAATCCCGCAGCTCAACTGCGGAACTGCCCTTGATACTGGCGGGCTCGAATGGGCGCGAGGCAGGCGGAACGTGGCATGTAGCGGTGAAATGCTTAGATATGCCACAGAACACCGATTGCGTAGGCAGCTTGCCAGAGCCATATCGACGCTGAGGCACGAAAGCGTGGGGAGCGAACAGGATTAGATACCCTGGTAGTCCACGCCCTAAACGATGTTTACTCGACGTCCGGCCCCTGCGGTCGTGCGTCCAAGCGAAAGCGTTAAGTAAACCACCTGGGGAGTACGTTCGCAAGAATGAAACTCAAAGGAATTGACGGGGGTCCGCACAAGCGGTGGAGCATGTGGTTTAATTCGATGATACGCGAGGAACCTTACCTGGGCTAGAATGCGAGCGCCATCCCGAGAGATCGGGAGTTCTTCGGACGTGAAGCAAGGTGCTGCATGGCTGTCGTCAGCTCGTGTCGTGAGATGTTGGGTTAAGTCCCGCAACGAGCGCAACCCCTATCTTCAGTTGCCAGCACGTAAAG
>JBFIJS010000298.1:0-5642 GCA_041600595.1 Saprospiraceae bacterium
AGCATGGCAACTGAGGAAAACTTTATGAAAGAAGCGCCCAACGCCGGCATCTTGCACCTGGCAACCCACGGAAAATCCAATGACCAACACGGGGATTTTTCTTACCTGGCCTTTTATCAAACTGCCGACAGCATTGAGAATGAGCTTTTATTTGTTAAAAACCTCTACAACATGTCTATCCCGGCATCGTTGGTCGTGCTGAGTGCGTGTGAAACCGGTATCGGGGAATTACAGCGGGGAGAAGGGATTATCAGTCTCGCAAGGGGATTTTCCTACGCTGGTGCTGCAAGCATCGTCACCACGCTTTGGAGCATCGATGACAATGCCTCCGCCAGCATTATGGTGGATTTCTATAAAAACATGCTGGAAGGAGAACCAAAAGACATTGCTCTTCGAAAAGCAAAGATGGCTTATATCCAGACAAACTTAGGTAACAATCGTACCCACCCGCTCTTTTGGGCAGCTTTTGTTCCCGTCGGCAATATGGAGCCGATCAATGATGATGTCTGGTCGCTCATCCTGATGATCATCGGTGGGTTGGCTATGGTATCGGGAGCGTATTTTTTTTACAAAAAAAGAAAGCCAGAGGGCCCAACATGAAGCCCTCCGGCAAGTTTGTTATCCTGCAATTGCCTTGATGCCCGGCAGTTCCTTACCCTCCAGCATCTCCAGCATAGCGCCACCTCCGGTAGAAACGAAGCTGACCTCATCGGCGAGCCCCATTTGGTTGACCGCCGCCACACTATCGCCACCTCCTACCAGGGAAAATGCACCTTTTTTAGTTGCTGCCGCAACCGCCTTCGCAATCGTTTTTGTGCCTTCGGCAAAATTGGGCATTTCAAAAACCCCCATCGGTCCGTTCCAAATGATGGTTTGGGAGTCCATAATTACTTTTGCAAAAGCGGCCCTGGCCTGCTCTCCGATGTCCAGCCCCATAAATCCGTCGGGCACTTCTGAACTTAATGTATTCTTCCGGTTGGCCTCGTTGTTAAAAGCATCTGCACAAACACTATCGACTGGCAAATGAATGCTGACTCCTCTTTCTTTAGCTTTTTCCAATAATTCTTTGGCCAGTTCCAGCCGATCCTCTTCGAACAAAGAGTTGCCAATATTACCTCCCTGCGCTTTAATGAAAGTATAGGCCATACCTCCTCCAATGATAATATGGTCAACTAACCCAAGGAACCGCTCCAGCAGCAGGATTTTATCCGAAACTTTCGCTCCACCGGTTATGGCGGTAAATGGCCGGGCCGGGTTTTCCAGCACCTTCTTTGCATTTTCGATTTCATTTTTCATCAGAAAGCCAAACGTTCGGTTTTCCGGTGAAAAATAATTGGCCACAATTGTTGTGGAGGCATGCGCCCGGTGAGCCGTGCCAAACGCATCATTGACATACACATCGCCCAAGGCAGCCAATTTTTCTGAAAACGCCGGGTCACCTTTTTCTTCTTCTTTCTGAAAACGGGTATTTTCCAGTAACAGCACTTCCCCCGCTTGCAGCGATCCGGCCAATCTGGTGGCTTCTTCTCCAACGGTCTGGCTGGAAAATTTCACCTCTCGCCCTAATGCCTTGGATAAAAATGACACAAGGTGGCGGAGCGTAAATTTTTCGACATCCACAGAGCCATCCTCTTTCAATTTTTTCAATGGCCTTCCCAAATGGGACATCAGGATCACCGCCCCACCCTGCTTTAAAATGTGATTAAGGGTGGGCAATGCCATATTGATACGAGTATCATCGGTAATGTTGTAGTCCTTATCAAGCGGCACATTGAAATCTACCCGGACCAGGGCTTTTTTTTGTTTGAAATCGATATTCATAATCTTTATTTTTTGGTTTGGATGAGCAGTTAAGCGGATGGAGGATCATCAGTTATGACAGGTGATGATGGACCAACTAAAAAAGACACTACCACAGCATGTGAACCGGGTAGTGCCTTTTCTTTCATACTAATTCAATTCTTATTTCTTTCCTACCATTTCAGCCAAATCGGCCAAACGGGCGGAATAACCTGCTTCATTGTCGTACCAACCAACTACCCGGCATAATTTACCGTTGGTTTGGGTCAGTTTCGAGTCGAAAATACAAGAATGTGGATTCTTTACAATATCACTGGAAACGATTGGGTCTTCGGTGTACTCGACAATGCCTTTCCAGTCTTTGCCAGCCGCCGCCGCAAACGCCGCGTTGACTTCTTCTTCGCTCACGTTTTTCTTCAGCACGCAGGTCAGGTCAGTCAGTGAACCGGTTGCCGTGGGAACCCGCACAGCCTGTGCAGCAAATTTGCCTTTCAGATGCGGTACGACTAGTACCACTGCATTCGCAGCTCCGGTAGACGTTGGAACGATATTTTGCGCAGCTGCTCTTGACCTTCTCAAATCCTTGTGCGGACCGTCCTGGATATTCTGGTCAGCCGTATAGGCATGAATCGTAGTCATGACAAACTGAGAGACACCAAAATTTTTGTCCAGGATCATGATCAGTGGCGTCAGGCAGTTGGTCGTACAGGAGGCATTGGAAACAATATTATCCGATTTTTTGATTTTGGTGTGATTTGCCCCGATAACAAATGTGGGAACATCATCACCTTTAGGTGGAGCGGATAAAACTACTTTACGTGCTCCGGCTTCCAGGTGCAAACCTGCTTTTTCTTTGGTGAGGAAAATACCGGTACATTCCAGTACCACGTCAATTTTCATTTTTTTCCACGGCAATTCAGCCGGGTTACGGATCGCGGAACACTTAATTTTTTGGCCCTTGATGTACAAATAGTCGTCATCAGCTTTCACCGAGCCTTCAAACTGACCATGCATGGTGTCATACTTAAACAAGTGGGCGAGCGTGTGATTATCGGTCAAATCGTTAATGGCAACGACTTTTACTCCTTTGTTGTTCAGGAGGTTTCTCATGGTTAAACGGCCTATACGGCCAAAGCCATTGATAGCAATTCTGATAGGTGGCATAATAATACATTGAAACGGAACACCGGAAACAGAAAAGCACTCGTGCCAAAGTCAGTTCTCTTTAATCAAAACTGGTTGGTCGATTTGGTCTTTTCTTTTTCACCTGTTCCATATTGGTTGAAAGATATGTAGTGTTTTATAATTGATGCGTAAATACGCAGATTTTACAGGGAAGTTATAGGAAGTTCTATTTGGATGCGCAAAAGTATAAAACGGGTCACTGTTTACGTAATTCTTTTAGTTGTAAAAAAAAAATTATGCTGGGAGTTGGAAATATAAAATGAGCCAGTATATTTGCAGCCGCTTCGAAAGAAAAGCGATTTTTTAAAAAGTTTGGCCCGTTCGTCTAGGGGTTAGGACGCCGCCCTTTCACGGCGGAAACACGGGTTCAATTCCCGTACGGGCTACCAAACAATTTAGTTAAGCCATTGACATTTTTTTGTCAATGGCTTTTTTTTTGATGCAAACTGCATCGCATACATCTTTCTGCCTGTCCACTAATTGCAACTATCCTTTTTTATTATTCTAAAAAAATTACCCGCCGTAATACTTGTTTCACTTGTCTCAGCCACGCTGTTTATTTTTCAAAACACCAACTGTGCGGTGCGTTTTGGATACATAGTGTTTCAACATAATCTTACCCCTTTACCTACAAGCGCCTCCAATCAAATCCTACCAACATAAATCCTGAACAATATCAGAATTTGGTGGTTTAGTGAAACGCAATTGATTTCAGTGGCCAGAATTTGCTTTGGAACAACCTTTACCAATAGCTACTTTATTTTGCAAAATCCTTCTGTATGGCAACAAAACTTTCTTTGCAAAAAAACTCCGAATTCCTAAACGGAACGCACAAATTGCAGGATATTAGCGCTCCTGAATTTTTTTCAGATCAAATCCATAATAACGAGCTGGAAGCGTTTGGGGAGCTGATTTCGTTTTTAGCGACAAATAAACCTGCCTGCAATATCCAAAAAATCAATTCCTCGAACCCGTTGAAAGACCAAACAAAAGCATTTAATCAATAACAATTTACTTTCATTAAATCATTAAAATTTTTAGTATGAAAAAACTAAATACCTTTCTGGTACTGGTATCCTTGTTGTGCATTTCCGTCACAGACGGTTTCGCTCAATTTAAGGTCTCTGGTACAGTCAACGATGAAGGTGGGCAACCACTCATCGGTGTAAACATCCTTGTTGCCGGTACAAACGTTGGGACAGTTACCGACATTGATGGTACTTTCAGTCTCAATGTTCCAACTGATGAAGGAAACCTCCTTTTCAGTTATACTGGTTTCCGGGAAAAAACAGTGGCTGTATCAAAGGCAACCCCCAGTGTTGTGGTAGTAATGTCAGAAGACATCAGCAACCTCAGCGAAGTAGTTATCACAGGTTTGGCCTCCAGCGTCAAACGTTCCAACCTGGGTAATGCCGTTGCTACCCTTTCCTCCGAACAAATTACCGGTGTCACCAGCCAGCAAACGTTGGATGGAGCACTCTACGGAAAGATTCCCGGCATCAACATCACGCAAACAACCGGTGCCCCGGGTGGAGGTTTTGCTACCCGCCTGAGGGGAGTTACCTCCCTTTCCGGAAACAACCAACCGCTTATTATCCTGGATGGCGTTTACATTTCCAATGCGGAAATTCCAAGTGGTCTGCGTTTTGCCTCCGGGGCCAATGCAGGAAATGAAGAAGGTGCTGCCAACCGTCTGGCCGACATCAACCCTGACGACATCGAAAGAATCGAAGTACTGAAAGGGGCTTCTGCCGCTGCCATTTACGGTACCCGGGCCAACGGCGGGGTAATCATCATAACCACTAAAAAAGGTAAATCCGGTAAGACAAAGGTCTCCCTGGATCAGGATTTTGGCGCCAACCGTATTATCCGTTTTGTGGGTCGTAAAAATTACACCGCTGCCGAAGTTGAAGAAGCGTTTGGTCCTGCCGAAAGAGATCTCTTCAATCAAGCTGTCGCCTCCGGTCGGTTGACTGATTACGAAAAAGAAATTTACGGTGAAACAGGTTTTATTACCGACACTCGTCTGACGGTTTCGGGTGGCAATGACAGAACCAATTTCTTCTTTGGCGGTAGCGTCAGAGATGAAGATGGTATTATCAAAAACACCGGATACAACAGAAATTCCGTGCGTTTGAACCTAAACCATAAGATCAGTGACAATATTGACTTTTCCAGCTACACCAGCTACGTTAATTCTGAGGCCAGCAGGGCTTTCACCGGAAACGAAAACGAGGGTGGTTTGAGCTTTGGTTACAACCTGGCCTTCACCCGCGACTGGAACTGGTTGTTTCCTGATGAAAATGGCAACTATCCAAACAACCCTACTGCATCCGGCAACCCTATTTTTGTACGGGACAGGACCCAAAACCTGGATGGCGTCAACCGCTTTATTCAGGGTGTGAGCGGAACCTGGAGAATATTCACCGACGACAATACGTCTTTAAGATTGGTGGCAAATGGTGGTGTTGACTACCTCGCCAATAAGACTTTTGTTTACGTACCCGAAAACCACCAGGCTCAGGTAGGTACAACAAATGGCTTTGTCGCTCAGGGTAGCAACTCTGTTTTTAACCGGAACATGCAGGTAATGGGGGTTTTCGATAAATATACCGCCAGTGGCCTGTCTTTCAGCACCCAGGCTGGTGTTTCCTGGC
>JBFIJS010000299.1:0-5639 GCA_041600595.1 Saprospiraceae bacterium
ATGAAAGGTCCGGAAAATTGGGGCATTATAGAAGAACTGGCCGATACGCTCGGTGCTACAACTGCCTGCTCCCGTCCCGTAGCCGATACTGGCTGGAGGCCTCATCATGAGCACGTGGGTCAGACAGGTGTGGCGATCAAGCCCAACCTTTATTTTGCCATTGGAATATCCGGTGCTATTCAGCACCTGGCGGGCGTCAACCAATCAAAGGTCATTGTCGTAATTAACAAAGACCCCGAAGCGCCTTTTTTCAAAGCAGCGGATTATGGCGTGGTCGGTGATTTGTTTGATGTGGTGCCGCGATTGACGACTGCGATAAAAAAGTTCAAAGCTGCTTAGGTAGTCAATTGGCAAATTCTCACACGAAATTGCCAGTAATGAATTCTTTCGCAAAAGCGGGCCTGTCATTTTCTTGCTGGACGCAGAGCGTTCTCATTACAAGGCTTGCTAAAAAAACATCCCGAATTTTGCTTCCTGGCAGAGTTCGGGATTTTTTTTGTGCTACCTCTATTTCGCTGTCAGTCATTTTTACAGGGTTTGTCAAGGCCAGGCTCCAGGTGCCATATAAATTGCCCTTAGAATCCCTATAGGGCACCTGGACAGGTTGAATTGAAAATCATTTACATTCTGCTCCTCATCGATAAACAGCTTTATTCAGTTTTGTCCTGTATCAGGAATTGGTTGATATAATCGACATAATAGTTGAGCAACCACACATTTTGAATAAACAAAAGTGAGTAGCAACAGGTCGTTTGAACCATTTTGTGTGTAGACCGTTACACCTGTAGTATCATCTAACAGAGTATTCCCCCCCCCACCATATCGACAGGATTACAGCGATGTTATAAATTTTAAATTTTAATGATTCCTATGGAAATTTATAATAAGTACCCTCTACGTCGGTGAAACATTGATCAGATACGTTTGGAATAATGTTTGAAAGGAAAAAATCTTTCTTACGTATTAGCTTTGTTTCCATTTGCTCCCCCCGGAATTATCGTTACTCAAAATTAGGCTGTAAGCAATTTTATCAATCACTCTCAAAAGTTTAATGACTGAAAGTCATTTACCTGATATTTTTATGGAAACAATTTTAAAAAATATTTTAATGAAGTTTTATGTCACGATCTTTCTCCTTTTAGTCACGTGTGTAAGTATTGCTCAGGTTCCCTGCCCTTCGTATGTTCAAACCTCCAGTAATGACAAATGCGCGATGTTGGAATGGGATGAAACGCCGTCGCAATTTCCCCCCACCGTATCAATCAATTCTCACAATTATTCATTGTTCTCTTCAAATTCAAATCCTGCAACCTATGTAAAAGAGGGAACCAATGGAAATGGGTGTAACAACTACATAAATTTCAGTGGAGATATGATCGCAGACAACACGATCTGCACCTACGCCAATGGTATTCTTGCCGGTTCATCAGCTTTGCCAGTCAGTTTACAAAATTTTAATGGTACATTAAAAAATGGCAACGCAGTAATCGAATGGGCGACTGCTTCGGAGCAAAATAACCGGGGGTTTTCTGTCGAGAAATCACTGGACGGTATTCAGTGGTATGAAATAGGCTGGTTAGCGGGTGCAGGTACAACCACGGTTGCGCAATTTTATTCTTTCACCGATTCCCGGTTGGTGGCGGGCAATAATTATTACCGGCTGAAACAATTTGACTATGATGGTGCTTTCCATTATTCGCCCGTTATCAATGTAGCCAATAAGACTGCTGACGATCTCCAGATAAAAGTTTCGCCGAATCCGGTTCATGGTTTTTTTATCCTGTCTTTTCCGGAGGAGGATGTTGCCGCCGAAATCTCCATCTACAATCTACTGGGTGCCAGAGTTTTTCAAACTTCCGGATTTGAGCAGAGAATCGATGTTTCTAATTTGGAAAGTGGTACCTACGCATTGGTGGTCGCCACCCAAAAAAAGACGCATGTTGAAACTTTGATCATCCAAAAATAACCCGATTCCGCCTGCAAACTCCGCTGTTTGTTCTTTATATTCAGACGTCTCCTTTTATCTTTCTTCCTGAACAAGTATGTTGAAATAGCTGACAATCCATGAGTTGAAATTTGGGTTGTACAGCTTGCTCCATTCATTCAGGCTTCAGGTATTGCTTTGCTTTGTGTAGACAACAGCAAACTTTTGCACAGCCAGCCGTTGTGTGCTTAATACCTACATGAACAATCTTCAATGTTCCGGACACATCAATAGTTTCTTCCGTTTTATTCCACAGTGTTTTATGTTAAATAAGGGTATAGGGTATATTACATATATTAATTTGGCATAATATTAGTATTTATTTTAATGTAAACTAAGAGAAGCAGCAACACCCAATTCCTTTTTAAGCTGCCCGATTTGTATGATTGTCCCGATACCGATTATTCCTGACACCGACCTCAGCGTGTGTCAAACATGTTTCATTTTCTAACAAAGAGTATGTGTAAGGTTTGCGGAAAAATGTCGCACCCTGCAGGGAACTTCTTATTTCCTCTGCTGGTCATTGCGATACGCTGACCGCTGTGTAATGAAAAGGTTGGCTGCAGGTAAATTAACTGAAATATGGTGACGGATACTTCCGTCGCGAACTGGTGCGGTTGTCCCCGGGCCAATTTCAACAAATTGCTTACAGCCAAAGGAATAATCAAGGCAAATTATGATCCACGGCCACGCCAACATGTCCCCAGGCAGGCCCGGTGCATTATCAGTCCAATTACTGGTGGTGTATTCGATTAGTTTGTTTTTATTTCCCCTCCATTTTGTTCCTGACCTTCCCTGCTCCCAACTTTTCTCCTATTCTCATGAACAAAGAGAATCTTCATCCAAGACCGATTGTCCGGCCACTGAGCAGTGCGATCTTTTTCCTGACGGGACTTATAATATTTGCCTCTTTCAGGAATGGAAACACGACTTCCGGACACAACGCTACAACCAATTTTGCAATGGTTTGCAATGATGCCAAACCAATCACCCGTTGGAATCGACTCACTGCCGCACAGGTAGCTGCCCTCAACGACAACGACTCAACCACTAATGTCACTGGCTTCCATACCGGTTTTCGGGACGGAAGCAATAATGATATATTGGTCGACATTGGTGTAAGAGGTGCGCCCAACGCCGTCAACCCGGATCCTATCAATGTCCGACCTGCCAGTCGTTGGGGATTCACCAGCTTCAACAACGGAAGGTCAGCAGGAGGCTCAACAGGCAACAAATATTGTTTTGACTTTTCGACGTCTTTGCCGGTTGAGGTTCATTCAGAAGAGCATAAGTATTTCACCGGCAGCGAGCAGGTCAGGGTATCGGCTTCACTTGGTGGCGTTCCAGTTACTTTAAATGGTGGACTTCATGGTCCGGTTAGCCAGGCTGTTGTCAGTGGTAACGGCACTTCTACCGTATATTTTGATGCCAATGGTGATCAAGATTTTGGCATTTGGTGGAATGTCACTTCCAATGGAAATGATGTCGACCAGGTTTGCGTCGAATATTTTCGGTCCGGACCAGATAGTGTGCATCTCGGCAGCGAGCCATTTACCTTATTAATATGTAATGCGGACCGTTGGCTCACCGATGACCCCTGGGCTTTGGCCTATCCTGAAACTCCGGTAGTACCGCTTAACATTGAGGACCATTTAACTTTCGAAATGGAGACCAGATGCGTGCAACAAGCCGTCAGTGGAGAGCCGGGAAACATGGATGTCACCTTTCGCATGGTCATCGAAAATATTGGTAATAATAATTTAACCAACCTGCAAATCGAGAATGACCTGGCGGACTATATTCCGGACAGCGTATTTATCGACGTAGTTGCCGCCAGTTTTGCGCCGGGCAACAACCTTTCGGCCAACCCTAATTTTCATCCAGCTTTTGATGGTCAGAGCAGCATCCGCCTGTTGGATGGTATCAGCGGACTCATGCAGCCCGGTGAGAGACTGGTCGTTGACCTTACGGTAGAAATGGACCCGAATAAACTGCCACAATATGGTCTTTACGCAAACCAGGCATTTGCTTTTGGCAGCGACGCTACCGGAAGTTTCGTGACTGCTACCTCCGACGCCCCCAATAGCTCACCCGGTGATTCAGGTGACCCCGACGTAGCAGATGCGCTTTTGCTTTATATCCCGGCTATTAATACCAGTGTGTCGGCCAAAGACTACGATAGTCACCCGGCTTGTGATGCTACCGGACACGTTGAAGCTACTTTGGTGGTTCATATAAAAAACACGGGGAATACCCTGCTGGATCACTTGTCTGTTATCCAGGACCTGGAGGCCGACCTTGGCGATGCTTTCATCGCTCTGGTAAGCCCGCCGGCGGTAGTAGATGCCAGCTTTTCCCCGGTTCCATCGGTTAATGCCTCATTTACCGGCACTGGCACTGATCCGGAACTTTTTAACGATCCTTTGGTCGCCTTTGGACAAAATGACTATCTCATAGTTGAAATGAGGTTGTACCTCGATCCCAACGAAACAGTCGGGCCGCTGCCGCCCGCTCATCAGGTGCAGACGAGTGCCAGAGGCTTATTTCCTGACGCTTCCCCCCTTCCGGGTTGTCACGTTGGAGAACTGAAAGCCTTTGATTTTTCCGATAGCGGAATCAATCCGGAAAGCCGCAACACGGCTGCGGTCGGAGATAATGGTACGCAGAACGATCCGCTTCCTTTAAACCTGCCAGGTATTGGTTTGGTAAAATACATTGTCACGGTAACCCCCGCTGCCAGTAACGTGCCAGGGAACCTGGATGTCACTTTCCGGCTAAATTTGAAAAATACCGGCAACACTGCGCTCAGCAATATTTCCCTGACCGATGATGTCGTGGCCATGTTGGGTGATAGTTATGTCGCTACACTGCAGCATCCGGTTATCATTTCATCGGGAGCCGCAACCAACCCGGGGATAGGGGTTTTGCCCAACATTTTCAACGGAACCAGCGGGTTATTGCTACCCAATCAGTCTGTAACGGTTGATTTTAAAATTGAAATGGATCCGGATGCGGAGGGCCTGTCTTATCCGCTTACCAACTCAGCACTCGTTTCGGCTACCGGAACTGGTTTGGATGGCCAGCCGCTGGTCGTGACCGATCAATCTGATGGAGGCATCGAAGTGGAAAGCACCAATTTTGGGTTTCCGGGTGATACTGACTGCGATGATGATCCACTTCATCTCAGCCTGCCTGCGATGCGGGTTGCCCAGTACGTTGCCGGTGTCGATCAGGCAACCAGTGGTACCGGGGGGCATTTGGATGCAATTTTAGAAGTTGTTGTACAAAACGTTGGCAGTGTGCCACTGAGCAACCTCGGTTTGATGTCGAACCTAACCCAGTCAGCCCGATTGGGGACTGCCTTTGTGGCGGTCAGAAGCGCTCCGCAATTAATGGCGATGAGTGTAAAAGGAATACCTGCTACTGCTACGACCAACCCCGTCCCGAATCTTGCCTACAATGGTTCCAACGATCTGTTGGCGGGTGGAGGTGCCATCCTCCCCGGCGAAGTGGTTGTCCTTCAATACCGCATTGAAGTAAATCCCGGCGCACCGGGGGCACCTGCCGTCCTGAGGATGCAGGTAATTGGTTCCGGCAATGGCATTGGTACTTTTGGGGCACCCGTAGTGGTGAGCGACTTGTCTGACGCCGGCTG
>JBFIJS010000300.1:0-5638 GCA_041600595.1 Saprospiraceae bacterium
AGCACCGACAGGCTGGCGATGTCGTCCACACTGTTGCGGTTGAAATCGTCCATCTGGATCGTGATGTCATATTCTTTGCTGTTGGCTCTGAACTTGCCGTCACTGTTCCCATTGAAGGCGGTTTGCATGGTCACCCCGACCTGATCCATACGGACACCAAGATTGGCCATCCGCTCCCGGTCAACTGAAACTTTTATCTCCGGTGTGCCCTCTTCGATCGACAACTTGGCTTCCAGGGTGCCCGGTATTTTTTTTATTTCAGCTAATACCTGGTTGGCGTAGGTCATCACCGATTGGCTGTTGGCGCCACTCATGAAGATCACAATCGGGTCCTGGTCGGCACCGCCGAAAAAACTGACCGGGGCAGAGGTCACCTTTACACCGGGCAGTCTGCGCTCCAGTTCGTCCCGGATCTTTTGGGCGTAAAAATCTGTAACTAACTCGCGCTGGTCTTTTGGTACCAGCTTTACCGCAATTTCCCCTACATACGGCGTTTCTACATTGCCCATCATGCCCGAGGAGAGACCGGCATAAGCGAATACACCCGTGATTTCTTTTTGCTGTCGCAAATATTTTTCCGCAGACAACAAAGCAAGGTTGGTTTCTTTGAGGGTGGCATCCTTAGGCAGTTCGAATTTGATGATAAACTCGCCCCGGTCACCATTGGTGACAAAAGCTGACCCGATATAGCCGCCCGAAACCAGGGAAAAAGAAGCCACCAGCAGGGCAAAAGCACCAAAAACGACCAGGATACCATTGAGGTAAAAATTGAAATGGGTTTTATTGGTCAGGCGGCTCGCAGAGGACCGGTAAGGAATCCTGACGGGGGTCAGTATCCGGTCAATGACCCGGGCATACCAGTTGTTCAGCCGGTGCAGCCGCCTCTCGAATCCGTTGAACACAAAGCCGGCAATGGATTTTTCACTGAATTTTTCCAAACGGGAAAAACGACTGGCCAGCATCGGCGTGAGTGTGAAGGATACAAACAAAGACATCAGCGTGGAAAAAGTAACCACTAGCGCAAATTGTCCCATGATTTTACCCACAATACCTTCCGCCAATGCAATGGGCACAAAAACGACGACGTCCACCAGGGTGATGGAAAGGGCTGTAAAGGCAATTTCATTCCGGCCGATCAGGGCAGCCTCCTTTCTCGATTTGCCCATTTCAAGATGCCGGTAAATATTTTCCAATACCACAATGCTGTCGTCAACCAGGATGCCGACAACCAGCGACATGGCCAGCAGCGTCATCATGTTCAGGGTAAAACCAAAGGCATACATCATGATCAGGGTGCTGATCAGCGAGGTTGGGATGGCCAGCATGACGATGACAGCGTTGCGGAAAGAGTGGAGAAAAAACAGCATGACCACCGCCACCAGCACCACCGCCAATAGAAGGTCGTGACTCACGGCATCTACGGCGGCCCGGGTAAAATCTGTTTGGTTGTTGGCTATCTCAAATTGCAGATTGATAGATCGGTACTGTTCTTTGAGGCCATCCAGTTTGCCAAGGATACCATCTGCAACCGCCACGGCATTGGCGTCGGAAGATTTTAAAACCTGGATACCGATACCGCTCCGGCCATCCGTCCTGCTGATGGTTTCCCGCTCCTTTTTCCCGTCATAAACTTCGGCAACTTCCCACAATTTGACCGGGGACCCACTACGTGGATCGCTGGCAATATTCAGGCTGCGGAGGTCTTCTATGGATTTAAATTTACCTGCCAGCCGGACAATGATCTGTTCCGATTCATTTTCGATTTTTCCCGTCGGGAAATCCAGGTTGGCCGTGTTGACCGCCTGCACCACCTGCAGGATCGTCAATCCTCTCGCTTCCAGGGCCTGGCGGTTTACCTGAACTTTTATCTCCCGCTCCTGCCCGCCGATGATTCTGACATCACCCACTCCCTGTACCGAGGAAAGAGATGGCTTGATCTGGTCATTGATGATGTCAAAAAATTCAACCGGAGCAGCATCGGAGGTGACGCCCAGCGAAATGATGGGAAATTCATCCGAAGCAAATTTGGTCAGCGAAGGTGGATCAGCATCGTCGGGAAGGAGGCGGGCCCGGGCGTTGAGGTTGCGCTGGGCATCCTGCATCGCCAGGTCAATATTGGTCCCTTCTTTCAGTTCAATGAAAACCAGCGAAAGACTCTCCATCGAGCTGCCCCGGATGCTCAACACGTTTTCCATATTAGATACGGCTTCCTCTACAACTCTGGTTACCGAATTTTCTACATCGGAAGGGCTGGCCCCGGGGTACACCGTATTCACAATGATAAAGGGCATGTCGAATTTAGGGATCAGTTCGTATCCCAACTTGGTATAGCTGAACAAACCGGCCAGGGTCAGCACCAGGAATACGACCAAAATAAGGGAGGGGCGTTTTATGGATATTTCGGTGATCGACATGAATGGTGTTATTTTTTTAGCTTATTAATTAACTGCTTTAATGCCATTTGCTTCGGTGGTAATGGCCATACCATCTTCCAGGTTTATTTGCCCGGAAACGACAATCGTTTCACCTTCCTGCAGTCCCTCCCTGATCTGAATGAGATTGCCAAAAATGATCCCGGTCTTTACATTTTTCAGTTTGGCTCTTCCCGATTCCACCACGTACACTTTTGCGTCGCGCAGGTTGCCCACGATGCATTCCCGGGGAACGGCCAGCATGGCATCCTCCGTTTTTCCGGAAAAATAGACCGTTCCGGACATCCCCGCTTTCAGTTGGTTGCCGGGGTTTTGTACTTCCACTTCCACGAGGTATCGCCGGCTGGTATTGGCCATCACATCGATAAAAGTGATGTTGCCTTTCATTATTTTATCCGGAAATAAATCCGTGGCCAGTTCTACCTGGTCTCCTTTTTTAAATTGCACCACCTGTTCCTCTGTCAAAAAAACCTGCATTTTCAACCGGTTGATATTGGTGATGGTAGCGACCTGCATGGACGGAGCCACCAAGGTGCCGGGTTCGACCATTTTGCTGGAAATGATGCCGCTTATAGGGGCCGTCACATAAGTCATGGCAATCTGCTTTTCGTTCGATTCGACCTGGGCCTCTAAATTGACGATTGCCAGTTCTGCCTCCTCCACCTGGGCCTGCGTCACACCACCTTCCCCGAGCAGGTTTTTGAGCCTTTGTAAATCATTTTTAGCTTTCGCTAAATTGGCCTCTAATGACTTTTGCTGAATTTTTAACAGGTCATTATCGATCTTCAGCAACCGGCTGCCGGCTTTTACGTAATCTCCGTTTTCAAAATTAACCTGAACGGCCTTGCCGGCGGCCTCACTCATCAGCGCCACCTGCTTGTAAGGAGCAAAGCTACCGACTACCTCAAACCGGTTGTTGTGCTCGGCCATCCCCACCTGCTGGGTGATGACCGGGATGATTTCATTCCTTTTTGAGGACAGCTGCGCATCGGATTCGATCTTTTGTTTGTTACTTTCCAATTGTTTGTAGCCCGCAAAAACAGTCGCTGCAACCAGGATCAGGATGATGATATTTCTGATTATTTTTTTCATGTTAAAACCTAATTTATCGGGAGGCAGGGAAATGTCCTCTGCCAGAGTTTTTATGATAAGTGCCAGTTAGCGTGCAGGATCAAACATTCATGTCCTTTTCCAGTGTACGCCGCCCATTTAATCCAATAATCTGATCAACTTGCCATTGGCATAAAGCAATTCAATTTCCGCCAGTTTCAATTGCCCCAGGGTTGACACATAATTACTTTGTGCAGTTCGCATAGAGGTCTCAGCGTCAAGCAGTTCGGTGATAGGAGCGATACCTTCCCGGTACCGGCTTTGCGTCACCCGGTAAACCTCCTCGGCTACCTTTCTGGTGTCGGCCACTGCTTGCAGGTTGTTTCGGTTCAATTCAATACTGGAAAGCGCCTGCTGATACTGGAGTTGGTAGGCCATCCGGGTGTAACCAATATCCTGACCCACTTTCATTTTATTGAGGATAGCCATTTGTTTTTGGCTGTCTTTGTAAAAGCCGTCGAAAATAGGAAAATGGAAATGAAGGCCAACCTGAGCGTAGTCGGTCCAGCGTTGGCCATCGGTTAGCTCACCAAAATTATTTGCCTGCCATTCATAGGTGTAATTGGCAAAGAGGCTGGCGGTTGGAAAATAACCGGCTTTCCAGCGCCGCAGGTCAAGGTCGTACAGTTCCTCCTGTACCTGGAGAATACGCAGGGCCGGCCGCAGCTGGTAGGCCGGCTGCAGGAAACTGACGGGCAGGTCGGTGAATTCTTTTTCTGAAATGGTGTCGGTTAAAACAATGTCGGCATCGAGGGGCATTTGCATGGCAAATTTCAAGGCCAGCAGGAGTTGTTGCAGTTGCAGATCGAGGTTCGACAGCTGTGTAGTGAGGTTGGAAGACTGGACTTGCAACCGGTCTACATCAATTTTTTTTGCCAAACCGTTCTGAAATTGTCTTTGGGTCACGGTCAGCAGACCGTTGATCTGTTCCAGATTCGCTTGCAGGATGCCTCGCTGGGTGTCGGTCAGTTGAATCTGGAAATAAAGTTTAGCCGTTTCGTAGATCACATCCTCTTTGGTCTTTTCCAAACTGACTTCATAAAAAGACTTAAGCTTTTTCGTGGCTTCCAGGGCCAGCAGCCATTGTTTGTTAAAAACCATTTGGTTCAATTCCACACCGGCATTTCCGTTCCAGTTGGTTCCGAATTGAATTTGGGCAAACTCGCCGGCAGGGCCTCCAAAAAATTCTGCCGGAACCAGACTGGTTCGCAAGGCAAGGTTGTTGAGGAAAGTAGCAGAGGCATTGACCTGAGGCAGTCCCGTGCTGATGGACTCCCGGAGGGTTTGCTGCCCCAGTTGAACATCGATCAGGGCTTGCTGCACCTTCGCATGATGATCGATCGTATGCTGCAACGCCGCCTTCAGGTTGACAGGCAACTGGGCCCTGACCGGCAATAGAGTCACCAGCAAAATCACGGGGTGTAAAAGGGTTTTAATAAATTGATTTTTCATAAGTCGTCGGGCAATCATAAACGCAGGCAGATAAAAGCTGTCGGGCCAATACTGCCTTCCGGTTTTTTTAAATCCTGTTCGTCATATCTATGTATTCTGGTCTTTGGTGTACTTTTCCCAAAGCCTGATACCTTTCTGTGTAGCAATACCGCGTACGTGATAATTATAAAGTTCTTCGATCATTTGCTTGCGGGTGAAATTAATGTTTGGATCAGACAGGGCATCCACCACAAAAAAGCTGGAAGACGAGTAAATGCGGGCAACGATGGCCGGATTGATGTCGGGTCTGAACAGGCCTTCGCTGATACCCCGCCGGATATTTTTCAAAAAACAGTGAAAGACATATTCATTCTGTTCTTTCATTAAAATGTCGAATGACGACCGGTAGTATTTTTGGAGATCATATAAGGTGCTGGGCGAAACGTCTTCAATGTTTCTGATGACCATCAGCCCGATCTTTTTCAGTTCGTCCAGAGCATCGCGGGAATTTTTTACAATAGCGTCAAGCTCCAGCTGCTCCTGTTTTACATGGGTTTCAATGACCCTTTTGACCAGCGTGTCTTTGTTTTCAAAATAATTGTAAAGCGTTTTTTTTGAAATGCCTAATTCCCGGCAAAGATCGTCCATAGATACACTTCTGATAC
>JBFIJS010000301.1:0-5633 GCA_041600595.1 Saprospiraceae bacterium
AAAAAGAAGAAAAAGCATAAGAAGCTCAAAACAACGGAAGCGTTTCTTTCTGCTCTGGTAAAATAGAAATATTCAAAAAGCTGGTGAGTAAGGTTCCTCATGGCGTTTAAGTTTTCTCTGGAATGCGTTCTTGCAAAACAAATATAACCTCCGCGAAGCGGGCAGTCAAATAGCAATTTTGGTTATAATTTTTTTTACAGAATACTTGCCCGGGCACCATTCCCGCAGCCAGTCGCAGATGGGTCAAGGGTCACCTGACAATTTCCGCATCCAACACCGCATCCGGTATCCCGAACGAAGCAACCAACCCGCCTACTTCCGGTCGCAACTCCTGCAACAGTTTATTGTGCACCCGCCGGATGGCCTTGGATTTGGTTCCGGAGAGAAAGTCATTTTCCAAAAACCAACCTTTTTCTTCCTGAATAACGGTCAGGGCATACAAGCTACATAGTTGATTGAGCATGTTTTTGGTTGGGCCGGGTTCGCATTTTTCTATGGCACCAATAAAGGATTTCAGTACGATGTTATCCATGTAGGCATGGGCCAGAACCACCATATGGGTCTGGCATTTCAGAAAAGCCTGGTAAGGGTCGATGCGTTTTTTCAGGTAATTCTGCATGCGTGAACTAAGGGAGATCAGGTTCTTCTGGAAGCGGTAATTAAATGCATCCCGGTGAAAATCCCGGCTCAGCAGATGTTCGACAGAGGTGTTGCGGGTCTGCACAGGATTAAGCTCCTGCATGGTATTACTGAAGCGGGTGTAGAGATAACCAATCACTGCTTTAAATCCATCATCGTGAAATGATTGCTTAAACCTGGATAAAACCCCCTTAGCGACCAGTTGCATCAGTACGGTATTATCACCCTCAAACGTGGTAAAAATATCTGTGTCTGCTTTCAAATCGGCCAATCGGTTTTCTTTTAGATACCCTTTACCCCCGCAGGCTTCCCGGCATTCCTGAATAGTTTGCGTAGCGTGCCAACTGGCCTTCGACTTGAGCCCCGCCGCAAGGGTTTCAATCTGGCGCATATCATCGTCCGTTTTATGGGTAAACTTGTCTGCCAGTTTTCGCAGGGCAAAATGATAGGCGTACGTTTTGGCTATCAGTGGAATAAGCCGGTGCTGGTGGGTGGGATAATCCATAATCAGGGTCTCCGGCACCCCATCTTTCGGGGCAAATTGCTGGCGTTTCAACGCATACCGGACGGCAATGGTCAGAGCTGATTTTGCTGCGCTTACACTCGCCAAACCAACCGATATGCGGCCAATCACCAAAGCGCCAAGCATGGTAAAAAAACGTTTGGACGCATTCTTCAAAGGACTTTTATAATTGCCCTGATCGTCAATATCGCCGTATTTGTTCAATAAATTTTCTTTGGGCACCCTCACCTGATTGAACCAAATGCGGCCATTGTCCACACCGTTCAGGCCCATTTTGTAGCCATTGTCTTCTACCACAATCCCCGGCAACAACTCCCCTGACTTATTGCGAACAGGTACTAGCACTGCATGTACACCATGGTTCTTCCCCCCAACGATCAGTTGGGCAAACACAACGGCCATGGTACTGTGCAGCGCGTTGCCGATATACTCTTTGCCGGCCGCCAAACTGGGAGAGTGTATTATCATTTCCCCGCTCTTCCGGTCAAACGTAGCCGTGGTCTCCAGGCCGTTGACGTTCGAACCGTGCCCCGTCTCCGTCATGGCAAAACAGCCAAGCAACTCCGCCCGGTGCATCGCCTCCAGGTACTTTTTATGATGGCGTTCGGTTCCCAGCATATACAAAGCGCCGCCAAACAAACCGAACTGAACGCCAAACTTCACCGTCAGGCTCAGGTCGCCGTAGGCCAGCATTTCGAACACGACGATGTGCTCTCCTTTTCTCTCTCCGCCTCCATATTTTTTGGGAAATGAATAGGCGCTGACACCTTGCCGGGCCAGTGCTTTTACTTGTTCCAGTACTCTTAAACGGTAGGTTTCCTTATCCGGACTATCCGGACGTGAAAAGAACGGGTCGCTCAACAAAGTGCGCATCCGGTTTTTCGTATCAGCGTAATCGGCATCCAAAACGCCTTTCATTTCGTTGGTGCCAAATGAATAGGACGGCTCGAGTAAGGGCCGGTATTTTTCGTTTAATTTAGAAAGCAGCAATCTTGAACTCACCTGCCCGTCCACTCCCAGAGCTGACTCCAACTCCCGCAATGCCCGCTCCGTGGCCGGTAATTTCCAGAGCCCTTTCGATTGCCCCTCGTCGCTGATCGCCGCCATTTCGATACCCAGCGCAATTAAATTCTTCCTTTTTTCTGCACTTATTTTTGCCGCATAATCTTTCAAAATATGAACCCAGGCCGCGAATGTCTCCTGATTGGGCGGGTTGCCAGGATCCGACCATTTGATCAGTTGTTCTTTTTCCTCTCTGGTCAAAAAGTCCATGCGTTCCAGCTGATGATGGATAAACTTCATCTCGGTCGGGCTGAGCACACTGTCCGACCAACCAACGTAAAAAATGGGGAGAATACTCAGGACACCGGGCGTATAGGAAGCAGACTGAATTTTTGTCAGAGGCATAAGCGATAATTTTGTTAAAGGTATGAACTGGTACTTTATTAAAGCAACATTCCATAAAAGACAGCAGCGAAAACTATCTATGCAATGATCTGGCACCCCGGTTGGTTTATTTTCCCGACAAAAAAGCAGCACTTTGCCAGGCAGCTGTCAGATACAATTCAACCAATCACCTGAATTATTCGACCAACTTTCCCGAAAGAAAAAACGCATTCTAAAGGAGGGTAATACTTTTGCCCATCGTTTTTAACGAGGGAACGGAATGACTTAAACACATCCAAAAACCAAATTGCTGTTGGCTGCCCAATGCAGCCTGTTGCACCTTCCGCCCCCCTTATTTTCAGGGAAATCAGCCCTTACCGACTGGCCTACTTTTCCGCATAGCATCTGACCTGAACAAGAGACAGGAGAGCCCTGCCTTCAGGTAATCGCTATGCCCCTGATGAAGGTATTTTCAGTTATTTATTATCTACATTAATCACATAAATCACCTGACATGTTTAACAAATTTTTCTCTTTAACCACACTTATCCTGGTGGCTTTTTCACTGAGTCCGCTTCGGGCTCAGATGCAGGAAAAAGCCACCGTCAGCGGTTACATCAAAGATGCTTCCAATGGCGAAACCCTGATTGGCGCTACCGTTTTGGTGGATGAATTTGGGACCGGCACCACCAGCAATGAGTATGGTTTTTATTCCCTGTCTATCCCCCCGGGCGATTACCAGTTCACTTATTCTTACATCGGTTTTGAAGACCAAAAGCGAAACGTTTCCCTGCGGGAAAACGTCAGGATCGACATTGAACTCGGTGAAACCGCCGCTGATCTCATCGAAGTAGTCGTCACGTCCGAGGCCAAAGACCGCAACGTTTCCGATCTGGAAATGAGTGTTAACCGCCTCGATGTGGCCACCATTAAAAGAATGCCTGCTCTGCTTGGCGAGGTGGAAATCCTGCGAAGCATTCAGCTGTTGCCGGGTGTTAGTTCGGTCGGAGAAGGAGCTACCGGCTTTAATGTTAGAGGTGGCAGCGTCGATCAGAACCTGGTCCTGCTGGACGAAGCCCCCGTTTACAATTCCTCGCATTTATTTGGCTTTTTCTCCGTTTTCAACCCCGATGCAGTGAAGGATGTAAAACTTTACAAAGGCGGTATTCCTTCCCGGTACGGGGGCCGTTTGTCCTCTATCCTCGATGTGCGAATGAAAGAAGGAAACAGCAAACGACTTACCGGAAATGGTGGTATCGGACTCATTTTCAGCCGTTTATCACTTGAGGGCCCGATTGTTAGGGATAAGGCTTCGTTCATTATTGCCGCCAGGAGATCTTATATAGACATCCTGGCCAGACCCATCCTGACGGGTGACTTTGAAGATTCCAAGCTCAATTTTTACGACCTCACCCTGAAAACGAATTATGACCTCAACGAGCGGAACAAAATCTTTTTGTCCGGATATTTTGGCCGGGATGTGTTTGGCTTCGGAGACCAGGCCGGTTTCAATTGGGGGAATGCTACCGCATCGCTGCGCTGGAATCACCTCTTCAGCGACAAGCTGTTTTCCAACCTGACCATATATTATTCTGACTACGACTACGAACTGGATTTCGGCAATGAATCGGATAACAAATTTGACTGGAATGCCCGGATAATCAACTACTCGGTAAAACCAGAGTTTTCCTATTTTCTTTCTCCCAATAACGCCATCCGTTTTGGTGGGCAGGGTATTCTCTACGAATTTGAGCCCGGGAATGCCGTTGGGATCAGCGAAGGCGAATCGGCTGACTTCAGTTTAATGGAAAAATATGCGATTGAATCGGCTGCGTATGTCGAACATGAAATCACGCTGGGCCTCCTGGAACTGAACTACGGGCTTCGTTATTCTTATTTCAACTACACCGGCAAGGGCAATGCTTACGAATTTGGCGAAGCCGAAAAACCGGGCCTGCGCCGGCCGGTCACGGATGTCAGCTATTTCGACCAATGGGAGTCTATTGCCAATTTCGGCAACTTCGAACCCCGTCTGTCGCTCAAGTACCAGTTGACTTCCTCCAGCTCAGTCAAAGCCAGCTACAACCGGACGGCTCAATACATTCACCTGATCTCCAACACTACCGCTTCCACTCCGTTCGACATCTGGACGCCCAGTACTAACAATATCGAACCACAAACGGCCCATCAGGTAGCGCTGGGGTATTTCCAAAATTTCCACAACAATGACTACGAGCTGACGGCCGAGGTGTACTACAAAAAAATGGATCATATTGTCGACTACATCGAAGGTGCCGAACTTTTCCTCAATGAATTCCTGGAAGGTGACCTGCTCGAAGGCGAAGGTCGTGCCTACGGGCTGGAGTTGATGCTGAAGAAAAACAGCGGCCGCATCAACGGGTGGGCAAGTTATACCCTCGGACGAACGGAGCGCCTGGTGGACGGGATCAACGATAATGAATGGTACCCATCCCGTTTTGACCAAACTCACAACCTGAGCCTGACGGGTTTTTACGAAACCAATTCCCGCTGGTCGTTCAGTGCCAATTTTGTCTTTATCTCGGGCACCCCCACCACTTTCCCAACATCCCGCTATGAGCAACAGGGTTACGTCATCCCGCACAACGCCAACGAAAAACGCAACAATGTGCGCATCCCGGTTTACCATCGGCTCGATCTGTCGGCTACCCTCGACGGAAAAGAACGACCCGGCAAACGCTGGCACGGACAGTGGGTTTTTTCGGTGTACAATGCTTACAACCGCCGCAATCCCTTTTCCATTTATTTTCAACAAAATGGCAACCGGGTACCTGCCGGCCAACCGGTGACCACAGAGGCGGTGCAATTATCCGTGATTGGAAACTTTATTCCATCCGTCTCTTACAATTTCAAATTTTAACCCCACCCGGTGCTTACGAACCGGCTATTTCCTCATCAATAATTTAACTGTAATAAAATGAAAATATTTAAATCAATCACCTTCGCAGTTTGTGCCGTCTGCCTGCTGGCCAACTGCACCGATGTTATCGATATCAATACCGACCCTGCCAATTCCATACTGGTAGTCGATGCCTGGATCACCAAC
>JBFIJS010000302.1:0-5599 GCA_041600595.1 Saprospiraceae bacterium
ATGGGGTAGGGTATTGCCTTTTTCCCTGGACCGCAGCGAAGCAGCTATCTTTCAACGGGATGGCCATGATTACTGGGTTTACCACGACCCGGGGCCCCCTCCTTATCTTGATGTTACCCAGACGGGAGGAGAGTCAGAGGAGTATAAATGGGGGTATGCACTGGTTTCCGTCTGGTCGTCTCTGCTCGATCCGGCGGATGGGGTGCTGATTGATATTTCCCCGGCTTCGGTTGGCAACATTCCTTCGTTGCCGGCTACCCTGGCGGAATACCACGATTTCTATGATTTTTTTGAAGGAGGCGATACCGGCACCGGGCATCCGGTCAATCCCTCAACCGGCCAGCCTTACGAACCGCAGATTGTACACCGGGCCGATTATGCCAGGGTGCTGGCCGAATTTTGGGCCGACGGCCCCGATTCGGAGACTCCGCCCGGACACTGGTTTACCATTTTCAACTATATCAGCGATCACCCTGATCTGGTCAAGAAAATGAGAGGAGAAGGCCCCGTCCTGAGCGACCTGGAATGGGACGTAAAAGGCTATTTTGCCCTGGGCGGTGCCATGCACGATGCGGCTGTCACCGTTTGGGGGATCAAAGGTTGGTACGATACCGTACGGCCCGTTTCGGCGATCCGGGGAATGGCTGAATTGGGTCAAAGCAGTGATCCCGGTTTGCCCAATTACCATCCGGGCGGACTGCCGCTCATTCCCGGGTACATCGAGTTGATCCAACCGGGTGACCCCTTACAAGGAGGCAATGGGCAGTATGTCAATGAATTGAAACTAAAAGCCTGGAAAGGCCCCGATTTCATCAACAATCCGACCACCGATGTGGCCGGGGTAGGTTGGGTCCGGGCCAATTTTTGGTGGCCGTACCAACGTCCGACCTTCGTCTCTCCGCCGTTTGCCGGGTATGTGTCCGGTCACTCCACTTTTAGCCGGGCCGCCGCCGAACTGCTGACTGCGATGACCGGCGACCCTTATTTTCCGGGAGGTATGGGAGAATTTTACTGTCCTGAAAATGAGTTTCTCGTTTTTGAAGATGGCCCGAGTTCCGACCTGACGCTACAGTGGGCAACCTACCGGGATGCCGCGGATCAATGTAGTTTATCGAGAATCTATGGCGGGATACATCCGCCAGCCGACGACATCCCGGGCAGGGAGATAGGCCGGATCATAGGGGTGGAAGCTTTCCAACTCGCAGAGCAATATTTTAAGGCAGTGCCAGTACACAATACCCCGGTCGATTCCGGCATTTTTCCTAACCCCACCAGCGCTGTAGTGCAAATCGTGCGGACTTTTGCCGGAGAAATGCCCGTCAGGGTTTACGCTGCCAGCGGGCAACTCGTCCTGGACACCAATATCGAGTTTTGTCATGATCAGGCTTTTCTCAACCTCTCCGGCCTGCCGGCAGGCATTTACACCGTGGTCGGATTTGAAAACAAAAAAGCGTATCATTTTGCCGAGAAGGTAGTCGTGATCGAACGATGAGTACACGGGGGCGCCGATGATAGGAAGAGGGGGCCGGGTGGTAATTTTTTTTTAAATCAGGTTTGGAAAACTGGCAGGATCGTGCCTTTTGACAAAAACCTCCTTTTAACAGGAATCGGCAGGACCGAGAATACAACAACCGGGTGAATGTTTTTTTAAGGTGTTTGGTCCAATTGTTTTTGGTCGGGCAGGTCGATGGGAAAGGCCAGGTGCAAAAAAAAATGGCTTACATTATTCTATTCTTTAAGATAATTCCTATTTTGCGCCCAGATAATAGGTTGATCAATAAATCAACTCCTTTTTATAGGCCAATAGCCTTGTAAATTTGTGACGACACCCTTTTTCGTGCCTCGGGGGTGTCCTCTCAAAAAAATCCTTCCTCAGATTTTTCAACGTAAATTTTTCTTCACACAGCAAGCGTTTCGCATATATTCACCAGTGCGACGAGTGAACGGTTTTTTCCGGAATGGATGCCTCTTGCCAACAGCAGACCCCGTTCTCAGTATTTGCCACCAAACAATGCAGGCAACAATTGGTCGTTTTATTTGTCAATAAAGCTGGGCCTGCAAAAAGGTTATTCTGGAAATGACTTTTTTGTGCCTTTAAAATTTTGCAAATTCAAAGAAATGAAAAAAATAGTCTTCGTCTTTTTTGCCCTGATCTCCTTCGGTTTTCTCCACGGGCAATTGTCCTTCGATTTGTCGGAAAACTCCTCTTCCATCCTCACCAGCACTGACAATGCCCCACCGTTTGCGGCGACCATCACGGCTGCCGATTTGCGAAGCTATCTGGAAGTATTGGCCTCGGATGAAATGGAAGGCCGGGAGACCGGTACGGAGGGACAGCGAAAGGCTGCTGACTTCATCGCCGCTCATTTCGAAAAACTGGGACTGCCTGCCATTGGTGACGACGGGACCTTTTTTCAGAAGATTGCCTTCACATCGGAAAAATGGGACAACGGACAAATCTCCCTGACCATCAACAACAAGCGATTCAAACACCTGACTGATTTCTACGCCTTCCCCTCTGTCAATTCCCATGTGGAAAATTTCTCGGCAGAGGAAGTGGTTTTCCTGGGCTACGGTATTGACGACCCTAAATACAGTGACTACAAAGGGGTAGATGTGGCCGGTAAAACGATACTGATCTACGAGGGCGAACCAACGAAGAAGAATGGAAAATCGCATCTCACAGGCACTGATGAGCTCTCTGAGTGGTCAACGGACTGGCGCCGAAAACTGGAAGTCGCCTACCAAAACGGTGTCGCCATGGTATTGATCATCGATGCCGATATTAAGGGAAGCGTGGCCAAAAACCGCAATACGTTTTTAAGCAGTGAAATGAAAATGGGCGAGGGCGGAAACCCGGAGGGCCGATACACCAACAGCATGTTCATTTCCAGCACCGTAGCCAAGGCCATCGTCGGGGAGAAAATGTCGTCATTTGCAAAGAAGAGGGATGCAGCCAAAAAGAAAGGGAAAGCCTTTTCCATGGTTTTTCCAAATGAAGTGGACATCGTGCAGATGAAAGAAAAAAAACAGCTGATCGGGTCGAATGTGCTCGGCTTTCTGGAGGGAAGCGACCCCAAACTCAAGGATGAAATCGTGGTAGTCACCGCCCATTACGACCATTTGGGCAAACGCGGCAGCTCTATCTACAACGGCGCCGATGACAACGGAACCGGAACAAGTGCGGTGATGGATATCGCCCAGGCTTTTGTTGAAGCAAAAAACAAAGGGGAAGGCCCCCGGCGGAGCATCCTGTTTATGTTGGTGAGCGGAGAAGAAAAAGGGCTGCTCGGGTCGGAGTATTATTCTGAACACCCCGTTTTCCCGTTGAAGAACACTGTGGCTAATGTGAATGTGGATATGATCGGCCGCGTGGATAATAAACACGATAATTCCAACTACATCTACGTCATTGGCTCCAATCGTCTCAGCACGGACCTGCACGATATCAACGAGGCTGCCAATACTGCTTTTACCAGTATCGATCTCGACTATACCTATAACGCCAAAGATGATCCCAACCGGTTTTACTACCGCAGCGATCATTACAATTTCGCCAAAAAAGGTATTCCGGCTATTTTCTTCTTTTCCGGTACCCACGCCGACTATCACCGGACAACAGACACAGTAGAGAAGATCATGTTTGACAAAATGGAAAATATTGCGAAGCTGGTCTTTTATACTACCTGGGAACTGGCCAACCGGGACGAGAGGATACGGGTGAATGTAAAAGAAGACTAAGGTGAGAAAATGATGCGGGAATGGCTGTCACCTTATTCCGTTCCCGCATCAATTTCCAGGCCCAGACTTTCCTCCAGAAAAGTATGCAGGACCTCCATCTGATCGTGCCCTAACTTTTGTCCAAAAAAAGAAACCAGGTAAATGGATAAAAGCAGAATTCCCAATACCGGGAGCCACCACAAGACCGGCGCCGGCATATCCAGAGACAGCCTGGAAAACCCAATAATGGCTACCACGATCAGGGCAAAACCAATCAGGGCATAAAAAAACACAAACATGGTCCAAACTGCCGGTGCCGGGCTGTACAAGCCATTCAGGAGTGTGCCCTCTTTTTCCTCCAAATCTTCCAGCATAACCGACAACTCCGGCGACCAGTAGTGCCGGTCCTTCGCCGGGATTTTGATCCGGGCATAACCTTCGGTGACCAGGCCAACACACTGAGCGTCGGGCCGGTCAAACCCTTTATTGATTTTTTTAATAATCACTGATTGCTGCTGCGGCAATTCAACCCGGAAACGGGGGCGTATGGCAAAAGGCGGTAGGTGCGATCCCTGGCTCATTTGATTGATTTTGCGGGAAAAGATAAGTGAAATGATTCGTATCCCATTTTCTTTTGGAAGGTTACTCACTGATTTATACCTGGATTGAATCTAATTTAGGTCAGAGGTTTACCTTTGCGTTTTTCAATGTTTAATGTAAATATCATGCACAAGAAATCACTGACCTTTTTTCTGATTATCCTTCCATTTTTACTGGCAGCTCAACGTCGGGAACCGCTCGATATCCGAATGGACTTTGAAGCCTACGACCCGCCAAGTACGCTCGTTGTGCCGGAAAACCCGGTGAACAAGGCCCGCTTTCCGTTTATTGATATTCATAGCCACCAATGGCGCATGGATACTGCCAACCTCGATCAACTGGTTCGGGAAATGGACGCCATGAATATGGGTATAATGGTCAATCTCAGTGGCCGGGGCGGACTGATCCTTAAAAACATGACTGATAACATTGCCCGGCAGTACCCCAATCGCTTTGTTTGTTTTACAAATATCAACCTGCAAAGTATAGATGACCCTGACTGGACAACAGAAACTGTCAAACAAATCGAATATGACGTGGCCAATGGCGCTAAAGGATTGAAGATTTACAAAAGCCAGGGGATGTCGAACGTGGACAGTAAAGGCAATCGCATCAAAATCAACGACACCCGGATCGATCCCGTTTGGGCCAAATGTGGCGAGCTGGGCATACCCGTGCTGATCCACGCTGCTGATCCAAAATCATTCTGGGACCCCCTCGATTCGCTCAATGAGCGCTGGCTGGAGTTGAAACTGCGGCCCAGCCGCAAACGGGAAGCGGATGACCCGGCCCCCTGGGAAACGATCATTGCCGAACAACATGACGTTTTTAAAAAACACCCGAACACCACTTTTATCAATGCCCACCTCGGGTGGTTTGGCAACGACCTCCGACGGCTCGGTGAACTGTTGGATGAAATGCCAAACATGAATGTCGGCATCGGTGCCGTTATCGCCGAACTGGGCCGCCAACCCCGCATGGCCAACTGGTTTTTTGAAAAATACCAGGACCGGATCCTCTTTGGAAAAGATGCTTACAACCCCGACGAATTCCCTACCTACTTCCGGGTGCTGGAAACCGCCGATGAATATTTTCCCTACTACAAAAAATACCATGCTTTCTGGAAAATGTACGGCCTGGATCTCCCGGACGACATCCTGAAGAAAGTGTATTATAAAAATGCCCTGCGCATCGTGCCGGGTCTGGATAAGACGTTGTTTCCGGAGTGATTAAGTAGTTGGCAGTAATAAGTCGGCAGTTTGAGCGCAGCGAAATCTCA
>JBFIJS010000303.1:0-5585 GCA_041600595.1 Saprospiraceae bacterium
AAGGGGAAATGGGTGATTCGAAAATGGGGTTACAGGCTCGCCTGATGTCTCAGGCCATGCGTAAACTGACCGGGGCAATCGGCCGAACGGGCTGCTCCTGTATTTTCATCAACCAATTGAGGGAAAAGATTGGTGTCATGTTTGGCAACCCTGAAACCACTACCGGTGGTAACGCCCTGAAATTTTACGCGTCTATTCGCCTCGATATCCGTCGTTCGGGTGCAGCGATTAAAGATAAAGAAGGCAACGTTGTCGGAAACCACGTCAAAGTAAAAGTGGTGAAGAACAAAGTGGCTCCCCCGTTCCGTGTCGCTGAATTCGACATTATGTACGGTGAAGGCATTTCCAAGGCGGGAGAAATAGTTGACATGGGAGTTGACTTTGACATCATCGGCAAAAGTGGCGCCTGGTATAGCTACGACGGTGCAAAAATTGCCCAGGGACGTGATGCTGCCAAAAGCTTCCTGTTGGACAACCCGGAAGTTTCCGACGAAATTGAAGCCAAGATAAGGGCTAAACTGGCACCGGTGAAGGTGAAAGAAGAAGTAGCCGTCTCCGAAAACGGTGTCGAAGCGTAGCAATAGCCACGGTATCAACAAGTGAATTCTTTTTTTAAGAGAAACGTCATTAGTGTCTCATAGAAACAAACCGGACAGCCTTCATTGGTTGTCCGGTTATTTTTTAGGCTTGCATATACACCATAAATTTTTCCTCAAAAAAAGGTTCCTCAAAAAAATCACTGATAGGGTATAGCTCCGTGTATTCCCCTTTGGGCAGCGATCTGATCTCTTTTTCCACATCCCCCCCTTTCAGGGCGATCAGCCCGTTGGGCTGGCTGTTCATTTCTTTCTCTTTAAAAAGATGATGTGTCCAGATCCGCAGCTGGGGCAGGACAGCCACAGCCCTCGTGACGATAAAATCAAATTTCATTTTCTTCAATTCCTCCGCCCTTACCTGAGCAGCAGTTGCATTTTGTATATCGGCTTTTTCAATTACATCCTGCACTACCTTGATTTTTTTTAACGTCCCGTCGATGAGGTGAAAATTGACTTCCGGAAAAACAATCGACAAAGGTATGCCGGGAAAACCGCCACCCGTTCCGATATCCAGGATATCCGTTCCTGCTTTAAACTGAAAAGCCCTGGCGATAGCCAGCGAATGCAGGATATGTCGTTCGTAAAGATTCTCAATGTCTTTTCGGGAAATGAGATTGACCTTTGTGTTCCAGTCAGTGTAGAGTTCGCCCAAAGCAATAAATTGTTGCTTCTGACGATCGGTGAGTGACGGGAAATATTTTTCGATGATCTCCATTTTCAGGTATTATTGTCTTTTTATTAATTTAACACCCTTTGCGGCAACGATCTTTGTTCAGGGTGAAAATGTAAAGCAAAAGTAATGGGCCCGGCCTTTAGTGGGGAAAGCTATTTGAAATTAAAATCCCGGCCTACCAATGGCCCGTTGCAAACGATTGCTAATTGGATCAACGCATGCAGGGTGAACGCATGTTGCAAACGCCCGGTTCGCCGTTTTTTTTGTATCAATAAACCCAGTCGGATTCTATTTCTTTGCAAGCCACGCACAAGGCAGAGAGCTCTGTTTTCTCCGAACAACAAATTGCAGGTAATGAAAATAGCGGTCAATACAAGATTTTTAATCAAGGGTAAAATTGAGGGCATGGGGCTGTTTACACAGGAGGTACTGAAACGAATGGTGGCCCAGCACCCCGAAGATGAATTTCTATTTTTCTTTGACCGCCAGTACGACCCTTCTTTTGTTTTCGGAAAAAATGTAACCCCTGTTGTTTTATGCCCGCCCGCACGTCATCCATTCCTTTTTATCTGGTGGTTTGAATGGTCGGTCAGCAGGGCTTTGAAAAAATACCGGGCAGATGTGTTCTTATCGCCCGACAACTTTTTGTCGCTAAATACAGCGACCAAAACGGTTCTCGTCACCCACGATCTGGCTTATCTGCATGTAACGGAGCGTCAACCTTTTCTACAAAAAAAATATTACGAAATATTCAGCCCCCGCTTCAATAAAAGAGCCGAACACATTGTGGCCGTCAGCCAGTACACCAAAATGGACATCGTGCAGCAATACGGAATACCTCCCCAAAAAATAAGCGTCGCCTGCAACGGTTGTGATGAGACTTTCCGCCCAATCGGAGAGCAGGAACAGGCAAATGTCCGGAGGCAGCATTCAAACGGCCAAAATTATTTTTTCTATGTCGGGGCAATACACCCGCGAAAAAATGTGCACCGACTCATAGAGGCGTTTGGGATTTTTAAAACAGCCACCCAGTCATCGGTCAAGTTATTGATAGCAGGCCGTTTTGCCTGGCAGGCCGGAGCGGTGAAAAGTGCTTTTGACCATTCGGAATTTCAACAAGACATCCATTTTTTAGGTTATGTTTCTGACGAAGACTTAGCCGGACTGATGGCGAGTGCGCTGGCTTGTATATACATTTCACAATTTGAAGGTTTTGGAATACCTATATTACAAGCCATGAACTGTGAAGTGCCGGTAATCACCTCCAATGTTTCTTCCATGCCGGAAGTCGCCGGAGCAGCGGGCCTAATTGTCGACCCGTACCAGGTAGAAGAAATTGCCGGCGCCATGCAACAGATCTGGCAGGATTCTCATCTTCGACATAAATTAATTGCAGCCGGCCGGCAGCAAAGGAATCTTTTCACCTGGCAAAAAGCAGCCGACGTAGTGTACACAGCATTGGATCAGGTAAACCACGCAGATCGTACTGTTTGATTTTAAACAATTATTAAATCTGTCCGGGTTGGAAAAAACGGGCAATCAACATACAATTCATGGCATTATTCAGATTTCTAAAAACAGAAAAACCCGTGGGCTTTACTTACCGGCCCAGGTTTTATGACACGGAAAAAAATGAACTGGAAAAAAAGCTCCGGGAAGCCCGCCAGATGAGAGGGGGCGATCCAGAAAAAATCAAAGAGCGAATCCGGCGTGATCTCCGTAAAAAGAGCAGTTATTTAAGCGACAGGAGCTACCGGCAGAAGCGGCTGGCCCGTTCAAATGTTTTGATCCTGATCATCATTGTTGCACTCATTGTGGTCACTTACGCTGTACTTGAGCTATATTTGCCAACGATAGTCAAGTATTTTGAATAGGCTGTAATCGCTTTGTACGTAAGGTAAGCCCTACCAACATGCAAGAGCCCACAGCCAAAAGCATCCGACCTTCATGGCTGACGTAATTCAGCTATTGCCAGAATCCATCGCCAATCAAATAGCCGCCGGAGAAGTCGTCCAACGGCCAGCCTCGGTGGTAAAGGAACTGTTGGAAAATGCGATCGATGCTGGTTCTACCCAAATCAAACTAATCGTAAAAGAATCCGGAAAAACACTCATCCAGGTTATCGACAACGGGTGTGGCATGTCGGAGACCGATGCCCGAATGAGTTTTTCCCGCCACGCCACTTCCAAAATTCGCACGGCCCAGGACCTCTTCGCCATTCGTACAATGGGCTTTCGGGGGGAGGCAATGGCTTCCATTGCAGCCGTTGCTCAAGTGGAGATGCGCACCCGACTGCACCGCAACGAACTGGGTACAAAGCTTGTGGTAGAGGCTTCCAAAACGGTGGTGCAGGAGCCTTGCCAGTGTTCTGTCGGGACCAATATTTCCGTAAAGAACCTCTTTTTTAATGTGCCCGCCCGCCGCAATTTTCTCAAATCAAATGCAGTGGAAATGCGGCATATCCTGGATGAATTTCAACGGGTAGCCCTTGCCAATACCGATATTTTTTTCTCCCTCCACCACAATGGGTCCGAGATATTTCACCTGACTCCGGGCAACCTGCGCCAGCGAATAGTCGGCGTTTTTGGCAATGCCAGCAACCAGAAACTGGTGCCGGTCAGCGAGGACACTGACGCCCTTTCCATCAATGGGTTTATCGGCAAACCCGAATTTGCCAGAAAGACCCGTGGCGAACAATTGTTTTTTGTCAACCAACGATTTATAAAAAGTGGCTACCTCCACCATGCCGTGATGATGGCTTATGAAGAATTGTTGCCCAAAGAAACCTACCCGTTTTACGTCATCTTTTTTGAGATGGACCCTGCCCGCATTGATATCAACGTGCATCCCACCAAACAGGAAATCAAATTCGATGATGAGCGGATGGTTTATAATTACCTGAAAGTAGCCGTTCGTCATGCTCTTGGCCGGCACAACGTTACCCCTACTTTGGATTTTGACCAGGAAACAAGCTTTTCTGCCAATAAAAATTTTGGGCTTCCTTTCAACGTCGGCTCACAGGCCGATTTCGAACGGGAGATGTCTGGCAAGCAAGGTACAAAAAGTAGCAGAAGCTCGGGTAGCGACAGCAGGCTGAGTCCGGACTATGGCCGCGAGCAATCCAATCTGCAAAATTGGCAGAAGTTGTTCGAAGGAATTGATGAAGGTGAGAAGGAAAATTTTGACCAGGGAATAAACCAAAAAGAAAATTCTATTACCATTGAAAGCAAGTGGTCGGGCGAGGGAGAAATGGATGACAACAGCGGCTCTTTTTCCAAGCAAAAGAAAGAACCTTATCAGATACATGCATCCTACATCGTCAGTCAGATAAAATCCGGTTTTATTCTGATCGACCAGCAAGCTGCACATGAGCGTATCCTCTACGAGCGATACCTCGCAGCCATGGAAAGCAATGATGCTTATAGCCAGAAAGAACTGTTTCCCAAAACAATTGAACTCGCCCCCGCCGAATCAGCCATCATGCAGGAAATTTTACCCGAGTTGAACCTGCTGGGATTTGACATCCAGGACTTTGGCAACAACTCTTTCATTATGCACGGTGTACCGGCGGATATGGCCGGCAAAAAAAACCAGACGGCCATCATCGAGACCTTGTTGTCCCAGTTTCGGCAAAACCTTGAGCTCAAACTCAATACGAGTGAAAATATCGCCCGCTCCATGGCCCGTAGTGCAGCTACGAAAAGGGGACAATTATTGACCGCCAAAGAAATGCAGGAACTCATCGACCAGCTTTTTGCCTGCTCCATGCCTTTCAAAAGCCCCACCGGGCGCCATTGTTTTCTGACGTACGAGCTGGAAGAGTTGGAAGAACGGTTTAAGCAATAAAAAAAAATGCCGGGTGAAGTGTAGGCTTCACCCGGCATTTTTTACACGATCAGTTCTCGATTACATTTTAGCTTTCCACTCGGCAATCGACTTTGCATTCATCTTCACATAACCATCATTGCCGGCTTCTTTGGCCATTTCTGTTGAACGGTTGGCAGTAGCAATGGCCTCTTTGTACTTGCCCATTTTGGCTTCGATTTGTGCCTGTAGGCGCATTTGCCAGTACTTCGCTTCGACTTCATTGGCTTTTTTGATCCAGTCGTAGGCCTTAGCCGGGTCGCGGTCAGTATCGTAATAGTAACGGGCAGCCGTGTAATAGTCACCGCGGCTCGGGCCGGAAAGAGTTGACTCGATGGCCTTCACGACCTTGTCGTCGTAATTCACTTCCAGCTTGATAGGCACGTGGTACTCACCCCACTGCAGCGCCATGATTGCAGTGTTTTCGACAAAGTTGCCAATGCTGATGGTAA
>JBFIJS010000304.1:0-5578 GCA_041600595.1 Saprospiraceae bacterium
TCCCTCAACAATGACCAGATCATTCTGACGACCAGTGACGAATGGAAGAAAGATATCGAAAATGTGACCCTCGACATCACGGTGGAGGGCCTTAATGACCTCCACGGCAATACCATGGAATCACCCGTCACCTGGATCGCCTACATCGATAAGAATCAGGTGGTCTGGCAGGATGATCTCCTTGTTTTTTCCAAAACAAAAGGTGAAAGCCTATCTTTTTCCTCGGCCATCCTCAATAAAGGTGGTGCGGCCAAAACCTTTGAAATATTGGATATTCCCGACTGGTTGACGGTCACGCCGCAATCAGGCACCATTACGCCTAATAGTTCCACGGCTGTACATTTTGTAGTAAACCCCGATATGAATGTTGGCACCTATAATGTCGACATCAGCCTGCTGACGGATTTCGGCTTCGCCGAAAAACTTGCACTGGAGTTGGATGTCGCCGGTGACCGGCCTGACTGGTCTGTGGACCCCGCCGATTTTGAGCACTCCATGAGTATCATCGGCCGTTTGAAGATCAACGATGTAATCTCCCGCGATGACCGGGACATGCTCGTGGCGATGCACGGGACTGAGGTCCGGGGAGTAGCCCAATTGGAATACGTGGCCGGCCAGGACGAGTTTCTGGTTTTTATGGATGTTTATGGCGACCCGGTCGGTTTCAATACCTCGCAGCCACTGGATTTCTTTATCTGGGATGCCAGTGCCGGAACCGTTCGGACGGTTGCCGAGAGCAGGCCTCCGCCGAGTATAGATGAATTCATACCTGACACCCTGATCGGCTCGCTGGCCGTACCCAAGCGTTTTATCACCGGCGATGAGGTCTCCTTCGACGTGAACCTCAACACCGGCTGGAACTGGATCGGCTTCCCGCTGCAGCCCGAGTATCCCACCGATATCGACGGCATTCTGACTACCATTGATGCCATTTTCAGTGATGAGATCAAGACTGTTTACGCAGCGCTGAAAAAATCTTACGGTGCTTCCTACTACACGACTACAAACCAGTGGTTAGGCTCCCTGAGCCAGATCGGCGGACCTAATCCGACCCCCGGCATCGAGCCCGAACAGCTGTACAAACTCAAGACCAACGGGCCGTCACCCGGACCACTGACCATCAGGGGTACTATCATCGATCCGACCACCAGGCCGATCACGCTGGATAGCATTGGCTGGTTCTGGATCGGGTACATTTCTATCCGCAACCAGCCCATCGCTCAGGCACTCGCTAATCTCAACCCCGAACAAGGGGACCTGATCAAGGGAAAGACTCAGTTCGCTACTTATGATGCTATTTCCGGATGGGTGGGCAGCCTCAAGACTCTCAAGCCCGGCGATGGCTTTATGTACCGGTCGGGGAGTCCCGTCCCGAAAACTTTTACCTACCCGCTGGCGGGTATGTTTAGCAACCTCCAGGACGATCCGGAAGCGGATGTGTTCCACCTGGCAGGTGATGGATTGAGCCCGGCGACAGCGGCCGAGTGGACCGTGAACGAGGAAGGTACCAACACAAATATGACCTTGCTGGGAACTTTCCGGGATAACTGCGATCTCGGGCTGGCCGACGGCCACTATGCCATTGGTGCCTTCGACGGTACCGGCATGGCCAAGGCGGTAGCACCCATCGAAGTGCTGGACGGCCGGGAGGTGTTTTACCTCACCGTCGCCGGTATGGAAGATGCCGGCGAGCGGCTGAACCTGCGCTTGCTCAATACTGCGACCGATGCGGTAACTGACCTGGGTGCGTCCATAGGCTACGAAGCCGACCTCCACCTCGGAAGCGTTGACAGTCCGTTCGAGATAGACATCTCAGAAACAACCTGTCTGCAACTGCAGCCCGTGGAAGCGATCACTTCGCTGACCGCTTTCCCGACCCTCTTCACGGAAGGTTTTACCCTGGGTTACCAGGCAGAGGAGGAGGACGAAAACGCCACCGTCACCATCTCCAACATCTGGGGGCAGGTAGTATTTACGATGGAGTGGAGCCTGGAAGCGGGCTGGAACCAGCGAAGGTTAACCCTCACTGGTAAAGGTCTGACCGCAGGACTGTACACCGTCGAATTGCGGACCAACGGCAGGCACGAGAGCCTCAAAGTGGTCAAATCGAATTGATGATATAGTGTCGATATTTATTTATAAACGCCGGCAGGGGCTTGAACTCTGCCGGCGTTTTTAATAGTGTCTCTACCGCTGGCTTATTAGCCCTGGATGTGAAAAAGGGGACGCCCCTGCGATTTGTATTGCCGGAGTAAAACCGAAGCTAAAGACGGCGCCTTCAACCGGTGAAAGCTTCCATTTAAAAATAGCTGTTCTGCCATTCCACTCAGTTTTGTACCTTTAGTTTGTTTTGTAATTATTATAAATGCAAGGCTATCAAACCGCTTAATTCTTACACTGCATTTTTCGCTACATTCTTTTTGCAGAAGGGTGAATTATTTTAAAGTGAAAACAGTAAAAGATACTTCGGCAGCCTTGTCGGCTGACGGGGTACGAGCATTTTGATGGCCAGCCAAAGGTTCTGTTTTCTTGAGAAAATGTCTTTCATATCTCATTGTCATTTGCTTCTGCGTCTGCTGCTGCCAACACCCTTTTGGCCAACAACTTCATTTTCAGCGCTATAACATCAAGGATGGCCTGGTGCATTCCGGCACGGGCAGCAGGGAAGTTATCATGCAGGACCGGGAGGGTTTTCTTTGGTTTTCCACCCATCACGGTATTAGTCGCTTCGACGGTATCCAATTTAAGAATTTTCGTTACGAACCCCTCAATCCCAACAGCATTGGCAACAATCTGACAGTTGCCATTGTCGAAGCGGATGATGGTAAAATATGGGTAGGTACAACCGATGAGGGCCTCTATATTTTCGATCCCCGGACCGAAGTATTTGCGAGAGTAGGGGAGGAGCTTTCCGGCATTTGCGGCCACGGTATGAATACCCTCAATAAAGATCAGGACGGTAATATCTGGATCGGTACCCGCTTCAACGGCTTTTGCCGTTGGGTAAAAAAAACGGGGCAGTTTGAAACGGTTGGCCAACTTCGGGACGGACAGCACTTTTACCAGCAAAAAGACGGAACCGTCTGGCTGGGGGAATGGAAGGGCTTGTACAAAGTCATGCCGGACGGTGTGCCCAGATACATACCCTACCCGCCGGAAACCCCGGAAGATTGGCGGTATAAGGTCATGCAGGATCAGGTTGAATTGCCCGATGGAAAGTTTTTGCTGACTTCCTCTTTTGAGGGATTCTGGGAGTTCGACCCCCTGACGGAATCGTTTCGTGACCTGACCGGCACGTTTAAATTTGACAACACCAAAGTCCCGTACTCTTTTTTAGCCGGGGAAAATGGTAAAATATGGATCGGTGCCGACGGGGAGTTGTGGCTGTGGAATCCGGCCGACGGTTCAAAAACCGTGTACCGGCACGACGACGGCAACCCCAATAGTATTCCCGCTACGATGATTCCCAGCCTGTTCAAAGACCGGGCGGGCAGTCTGTGGCTGATTACCCGTTCGGATGGGATTGCGGTAGCACATGACCTCGACCACTCCTTTGAGCCGATTGGTCAAGCAAATTTTATCCGGCTGTTGTCCGTTGGAAACGGGGAGGTGCTCGTATGGGCCGAGGAAGGGGTTTTTCTGTTTGACATACAGCGGAAGACATTGGTCCCGGCCGATATCCCGATTGGTCCGATGCATGGCCTGACACAAAACCTGATCAGACACAGTGAACGGGAAATCCTTTTTTCGGAGGGCAATCTCAGTACACCCAAGATATACGATCTGGAAACCGGAGAGCTCCGGGTTTTACCGGCCACCCATTTTAATTACAAATTAAAATCAGTCGGCGGCAGGATCTGGGCGAGTCTCTACTACCTCGATGAAAAGCACCGTAAATGGGTGGATTTATTTCCCGAACTGCAGCAAAACATACCGGACTTTATTTCCTCCATGATCTATTTTCAAGACCTGATCCACGATGAAGGCAACCGGATCTGGATTTCGACAACCGGCGGCGTTTTTCATTACGATCCGGACACCAAACAGAGTAAGGCGTACCGGCACGACCCTGCCGATCCGCACAGCCTGCCATCTACGGTCTGTCAGCTCATGTTCAGGGGAAAAGGCCGGCAGCTCTATGTCGCAACGACCAATGGACTGGCAGTGTACGATCCCGAAAAAGACCATTTTAACAACTACAACCAGCAAAACGGCCTGCTGCACGATGTGGTGAATACCGTGGTGGAAGATGCCGGTGGCAACCCCTGGATCGGGACGGCACTCGGACTGCAAAAACTCGATCTGGAAACGGGGGCCTTTTCCAATTATAATGAATTCGACGGGCTGCCCAACCGGAATATCAGTCCGCAATACAGCTGCCGGGATGAGGCAGGGTGGCTCTATTTCTATGCGGGTGACCGGGGCTTCCGTTTTCACCCCGACAGTCTGCCCACGCGGGATTACACGGCGCCGGTTTATTTGCTGGATTTGTACCAAAACCATGAAGTGGTACAGGTCGGAGGAGCCGACAGCATCCTGCAAAAAATGTTGCGCTACACCACTGCATTATCCTTGCCTTTCAACAAAAATGATTTTGGGTTCAGCTTTGTGATGCCCGTTTTTTACAAGCCGGAAGAAACAGATTACTTCTACCGGCTGCTGCCATACCAGACGGACTGGCAGCCGGCAGGAAACGCAAGGGAAACACATTACACCAATATTGATCCCGGCACCTATACGTTTGAGGTAAGGGCACGTACGGCGAAAGGCATTTGGTGCACCGGGCCGGCGGCGGTCGAAGTCGTCATTTTGGCACCCTGGTACGGGACCTGGTGGGCAAGGGTTTTATTTGCCCTGCTGTTGGGGGCCTCTGCCTATGGTTTTTACAAATTTCAACTGAACCGCCGACTGGAAATCGCCGAAGCCGAACGATTGAAGGAGCTCGACATCCTCAAGACCCGCCTTTACACCAATATTACCCACGAGTTCCGGACGCCTCTCACCGTTATCATGGGAATGATTGATAACATTCGGGGCCACCAAAACGAAAAAAAACTTATCCACCGCAACAGCAAAAACCTGCTCCGGCTCATCAATCAACTGCTCGACCTGTCCAAACTCGATTCTGGTACCATGAAAATGGATTTGGTGCAAAGTGACATCATCAATTACCTGCAATACCTCACCGAGTCGTTTTATTCCATGGCGCACGAGAAAAAGATCAGACTCACCTTTTATTCGGAAATATCAGAATTGATCATGGATTTTGATGAAGTGAAAATCCAGCATATTATTTACAACCTGTTGTCCAATGCGATCAAATTTACCGGGGCGGGCGGGAAGGTGATCCTGCACGTAAAGAAAACGCAGCAAAACGGGCACCCCTTCCTTCAATTGAAATTGCAGGATACGGGCACCGGGATTCCTGCCCACCAGCTGGGGCACATTTTTGACCGTTTTTTCCAGGCGGATGGGGCGAGTACCCGACAGGGAGAAGGCACCGGGATCGGACTTGCACTGGCCAGAGAACTGGTGAACCTGATGGATGGAAAAATTCATGTGGAAAGTGAAGTGGGAA
>JBFIJS010000305.1:0-5577 GCA_041600595.1 Saprospiraceae bacterium
CCCAAGCCAGCACAACAGGAGCAACCTGCACAGGAAGTCCAGGATGCTCAGGAATTTACCAAGACCATCAAAAAGGAGTTTCCCATTTCCCCCGACGGGTTGGTTGATTTAACCAACAAATACGGGAAAATTGAAGTCCATACGTGGGAACGGGACCGGGTAAAAATCGACGTAACCATCGTCGTGGATGCCCGCAGCGAATCGGCCGCACAGGAAGTTTTCGACCGCATCAAAATCGATTTCAACAACGCCAACGATTTTGTGAAAGCCGAAACCATCATTGAATCCAGCAACAGCTGGTGGGGAACCTGGAACAACAAGTCTGAGTTTCAGATCAACTACGAAGTGTATATGCCGGGCAGCTGCAATCTGGAACTCAACAACCAATACGGTGATTCCAATGTAGCAGCTATCAGCGGAAAAGCAGATGTAAAAGTTAAATACGGCAACTTCCAACTGGAAGGAGTCGGCGGCAACCTCAACGTTTACCTCGGCTATGGCAATGGTACTGTTGTCAAAGCCAGAGACGTGAATGCCGAAGTTTCTTACAGCAAAATCAACCTCAACGACGTCCAGGACGTGGCTTTTGTCACCAAATACTCCAAAATCTACCTGGATAAAGGCGCTTCCATCAAAGCCGAATCCCGCTACGACCATTTCAGTTTGGGCACGATCAACCGCCTCAACTGCGAAAGCCGCTACGGGAATGTGGAAATTGCTGACGCCGAAACGGTCATCGCCAATTCTCGCTACACCGACTATGTGGTCGACAAACTACGGGACGGGGCCGATTTCAGCATCGAATACGGCGGGCTAAAGGTGAAAGACCTGAAAAAGGGATTCTCCTCGGTTGTGCTGGAAGGGAAATATTCTGACTTCAAAATTTATGTAGAACCCGGTACCAGTTTCACCCTCGACGGTGCGACCAACTACGCCGGCATCGGCTATCCCGCCGAAATGAACGTCACCTACGAAAAAGACAAAGGCACTTCCCACGAGGTAAAAGGCCACGTCGGAACTGCCGGCGCCCGCAGCACCATCAAGGCTAACCTGAACTACGGTGGCCTGAAGGTCAGACACCGGGAGTAAAATGTTACCGCCTCCACCCTTTGGTGGGTTGAACAAAGCCATCCCGATTATCTTTTCGTTCTTCTATATTGAAAAGGCAATCGGGATGGCTTTGTTTTTTCCTTCATTTTTTGACAAACAGGCGGCTAAATCGTTGCTCGCCACTCACCACCGTCAGGTAATAGATCCCGGCCTGCCAATCCGCCAGTTGGATAGTATGAGACGGGCCATTCATTTTTCCCCGCATTATTTCCCGGCCAACGCTGTCGAAAATGTGAAACGTGCTTCCCTCACTGCCGGCCTGCAGGTGCAGCACCTCCGAGGCGGGATTGGGAAAAATCGCCAGGCGTTGATTGGCTTCCACCAGTGGCAGGTCGTTGATCACCCCACCCAGTTCAAACTGGCTGAAAAATTCCCAGATTTCTTCACTGGCATTAAAATCCTGATTGGTCACGCCCACGATGATGGAAGTGCCCGGCCAGGTGTGGCCACCGCCCTCTACCTTAATCAACAACACCCGGGAATCGTCGCAATCATTATAGTCAACACGGATGGCCGTGCATAAATCCAGCAGATTGGTATTTTCGATTTCGGTGGTATCCGGGTCGGGTACACAGTTGTTATTGTCCACCCAAAAACTGATCACCTGGTCGATATTGGTGGACAGCCCGGCGAGGCCGTTGTAAGGCACAACCGCATCGGCTGTTCCGTGGATTTCCAGCACCGGCACCGGTTGCCCCGGTTCGCAAACGTAACCCGGCGTCATACTCCCGGTGACCGAGGCAATGGCCGCTATTCGGTCGTTGAGTTCGCACGCCAGCCGGTAGCTCATAAACCCGCCGTTGGACATACCGCAGGAATAAACCCTCGACAAATTGACGGTATAGCTTGCGGCTAACTCGTCAATTAAAGCGCTGATAAAACCCACGTCATCGGCTGTACTGCCAAAGTTCCAATCCACATTCCAGGCCTCCCCTACCCCATTGGGATAGCAGACCAGAAAATTATGCTGCTCCGCCTCAACGTCCATCGCTGAGTAAAACTGTTGTTGAAAAGCATTAGAGGTGTACCCGTGCAAGTTGAAGACCAACGGAACCGCTGTCCCCGCTGAATAACCCGATGGTATGTACAGGCGATAATTCCGCTGAATACCGTCGTGCATCAGGGTACCGGTAATGGTTTGCTGGCCGTAAAGGCTAAAAGCACTCATCAGAATGGAGAGCAACGTAAGTAGAGGTTTGTTTTGCATAATGAATTTGATTTGTGAAGAATGGAGTGTCGTGTGTGTAGAGCATTCTTTGTCAACGTAGAACCATTAAAATTGCGGAAGGTCATGAAGTGTTGTGTCCCGCATTTTCTACCATCAACCCGGTAAAGTTACCTTTTTCACTCAGTTTTCATGGCTCCATTTTCTGTATTTCAGCTGATGGTCGAAACCATCTCTGATTTCAGTTGTTCCGGCAACTCAATACCAATTCATTTTGCCGCCAGAAAAACAGGCAAAGCTGTCGACAGTAACCTGCCAACGACAAATGTGGTAAAAAAGACTGTCGATAAATACTCGAAGCGAACCGTCTTCAAAAAGCGGGTTACCGGATCATCTGAACGCATTTTTTCCAAACCCCTGTTTTGTAAAAAATTTAAGGTACTCATGTTACGCAACGGGCAAAAAATTACCCTAAAATGCGGGCCGGAGAATCGCTCAAGCCTTTTGCATCATTCTGCTCCGCATTTCTTGCGTAACATGAGTAAGGTAAACTTTTCACCATGCCGGAGCTACCAGAAGTCAACACTTTCAAGACCTATTTTGAGGAAACATCCCTCCACCAGCGAATCAGCGAGGTGATCGTTCATGATGATAAAATTATCCGGAACCTGGACGGAGCCACTTTTTCCGAAAAATTGTCCGGCCGCACTTTTACGGATACCTACCGGCAAGGGAAATATATGTTTGGTCGATTGGACAACGACCACCACGTCCTGTTTCATTTCGGCATGACCGGCGACTTCAAGTATTACAGCGATGAACTGGACCGGCCCCGCCACGAGCGGTTCGTTTTTGTTTTTGAAAACGGCAACCGGCTGGGATTTGACTGTCCCCGGAAATTTGCCAAAATCCGCTACATCGAGCACCTGCAGCAATACCTCACAGATATTCAGCTGGGCCCGGATGCGCTGGTGATTTCGGAAAAGGATTTCCTGCAAACCGCCGAGGGTAAAAAATGCACGCTGAAAGGTTTTCTTTTAAACCAAAAATACCTGGCCGGCGTCGGCAACCTCTACGCGGACGAAGCCTGCTACCAGTGCCGGATTCATCCCGCATCCCGGCTGGATAAAATTCCTGATCGGAAAAAACAGGAAGTATTCAACAAAATGCAGGAAATATTGCAGCGGGCAGTCAGAGAACGGCCCTACTACAAGGACTATCCCGCCGACTGGTTTTGGCAATGGCGGGAGGAAGGAAAGTTTGCCCCCGACGGAAAAAGCAAGATTGAGAAAGCGGCCATTGCCGGTCGCACTACTTTTTTCGCCAACGGGTGGCAGAAGCTATACGGTCGCCCGTAGCACTTTCTTTTAAAATCTTTTCTTGGGCACAATCCAACCACTCATCATCTTATACGTTCACTCATCGAAAAAAGATAACCCTTTAGCCAACTAACCAATAGTTTTGCGGTCATTATTTTTCAAAATCACCAGACAAAAAAGTTATTATGAAGTATTTCAACACCTTGCTATTCCTTTGCTCATTGGTAGCGGTTCAGGCACAGACAGCCAGCATCAAAGGGCAACTCCAGGACGCTGACGGGGCAGCCGTCATCTACGCCACGGTGGCGCTGCACACTGCCACGGACAGCGCCCTCGTCAAAGTCGAGACGACCGACGAAAGCGGCGTTTTCAAAATGCAGCAAGTCGCTGCCGGCAGTTATTTTCTCAAAGCAACTTACGTTGGCTCGGCCGATCTTCGAAAAAACGACCTCAAAGTATCTGAAGGTCAGCAGCTCGATCTCGGTGTGTTGGCTTTTACCCCGACCGTAGAACTGACCCAGGCCACCGTCACCGCCCGGCGGGCGATGGTGGAAGTGAAGCCCGACCGCACTGTTTTCAACGTCGAAGGGACAATCAACAGCGTCGGTTCGGATGCCATCGAACTGCTGCGAAAAGCGCCCAGCGTGACGATAGATAACAACGACAACATCAGTGTACTGGGTCGTACGGGCGTGATGGTTTATATTGATGGAAAACGTTTGCCCCTCAACGGTACCGACCTCAGCAATTATTTGAAAAACCTTTCGGCGGAGCAAATTGACCGCATTGACATCATCACCAATCCCGGTGCCCGCTACGAAGCGGAAGGCAATGCCGGGATCATTGACATCCGGTTGAAAAAAGACAAAAACCTCGGAGCCAATGGTACCGTCAACGCCACCAGCAGCAAAGGACGGTTGTGGCAGCACAATGGCTCGTTTACCGGAAATTACCGCAATAAGATCATGAATGTGTTCGGCCAACTCGGGGGCAGCGACCGGGAGCGCTACAACGAAATGGATTTTACCAGCCGCCAAAACGGAATTTTTCTGGATGAGATCAACGACCACAACAGCGACGATCAGGATTACAATTTCCGGCTGGGTACCGACTTTTTCCTCGCCAACAACCAAACGCTGGGCTTTCTAGTCAGCGGAGGCGAAACGGACGGTACCAACACTTCTTTCAACCGCATTACCATTTCCGATCTGGATACGCCGAACACGATCGACAGCATCCTCGTTGCCAATAATGACAATGCCTACAACCGGGCGTTCAATACTTATAATGTGAATTACCGGTTCGACAACAAAAAGGGCCGCAGCCTCAACCTGGACCTCGATTATGGAAAATACCAGAATGACAGCGAACGCTTTCAGCCCAACCGCTACTTCGATGCCAGCGAAGAAAACCTCCTGACGGAAATTATCGACTCCTACGAAACCAGCACGGACATTGATATTTACACTTTCAAACTGGATTTTGAGGAAAATATATTTGGTGGAAAACTAAGCGTCGGCACCAAGTTGAGCAAGGTCATTACCAACAACAAGTTTTTCGTTTTCAGAGGGGCCAACGGTACCGCCGTGCGCAACGACTCGCTGTCCAACCTGTTTGATTACGATGAAAATGTGTACGCCGGGTATCTGAATTTTTCCCGCAAGATTACCGAGAAATGGAACTTCTCCGCCGGCCTCCGGGCCGAGCAGACTGACGCCACCGGCGAGCTGCTGGCGTTTGTGCCCGAATTACAGGAAGATCCCGTCGATCTGAACTACCTCAGCTGGTTCCCCAGCGCCGGTTTGACCTGGCAGGTAAAACCGATGCATTCCCTCTCGCTGAACTACGGACGGCGCATCAACCGCCCCGATTATAACGTACTCAACCCGTTCAACAACCGGATCAGTGAGTTGTCGTACGAAAAGGGCAACCCTACCCTACGGCCCGAGATTGTCAACAACCTTGAGCTGGGTTACACCCTTA
>JBFIJS010000306.1:0-5574 GCA_041600595.1 Saprospiraceae bacterium
CCCGCTTATCGATAACAAAGACAGCAAAAAACGCTACCGGGCCGATGTGCTTCTGGAAGATGCCGCAGCCAAAATTTTGGCAAAGGCAGACAAGGAAGTTGAAAAAGCCAAAAAACGCTTTGGCGACAGCTTTGATGAAACGATGTACCGCCAAACCAACGAGCGGGTAATGGGCTACATGCAAAAGGCTCAAGACATCATCGACCGGATGAATGACTTCCTGAAAAAGGAAGACCTGGACGGGCTGAAAAACCTGATCGAAGAACTGGAAATCGCGTGCCCGGAAAGTGGCTCTAAAAACTGGACAGATGTGCGGCAGTTCAACCTGATGTTTTCCACGCAGCTCGGAAATGTGTCGGGGGAAGAAGGCAAGCTGTACCTGCGCCCCGAAACGGCCCAGGGTATTTTTGTCAACTTTCTGAATGTACAAAAAACGACCCGGCAGAAATTGCCATTCGGCATCGCACAAATCGGAAAGGCTTTCAGGAATGAGATCGTAGCCCGTCAGTTCATTTTCCGCATGCGGGAATTCGAACAAATGGAGATGCAGTTTTTCATCCAGCCCGGCACCCAACAGAAATGGTACGAATACTGGAAAGAAACCCGCATGAAATGGCACCTTGCCCTGGGCACGCCTCCGGAAAAACTCCGCTTCCACAACCATGATAAGCTGGCCCACTACGCCGATGCCGCAGCTGATATTGAGTTTGAGTTTCCATTTGGTTTCAAAGAATTGGAGGGAATTCACTCCCGGACCGATTTTGACCTGAGTCAGCACGAAAAATACTCCGGTAAGAAACTGCAATACTTCGATCCGGAAACGAAAGAAAGTTATGTGCCTTATGTGCTGGAAACTTCCATTGGCTGCGACCGGATGTTCCTGGCCATGATGGGGCATTGTCTGCAGGAAGAGGCTGTCGGTGGCGACGAAAACAATACCAGAGATGTATTAAAACTGCACCCGGCTCTGGCACCCATCAAATTTGCCGTAATGCCTTTGAAACGCAACGAACCAAAATTGGTGGAAACAGCCAAAAATATTTTCCATCAATTAAAATTCTCTTTTCCCGGCCAATATGATGACACCGGGGCCATTGGCAAGTTGTACCGCCGGCAGGATGCCATAGGTACTCCCTACTGTATCACCGTCGATTTTGACACCCTGGAAAATAATACCGTGACGATCCGTGAACGGGACAGCATGGAACAGGAGCGGGTATCAATTGATGCCCTGGAGGGAATTATTGGCAAAAGAGTGAGCATGAAAGATTTATTGGTATAATCTCCGATATATCCCTTGAAAAAGGCACAAAAGCTAAGTAGTTTTTGTGCTTTTTTTATTTTACTCATGTTACGCAACCGGCAAAAAAATTACCCTAAAATGCGGGCCGGAGAATCGCTCAAGCCTTTTGCATTATTCTGCTCGGCCCTCCAAAGGCGAGGTCTATGCTGCTCCGCATTTCTTGCGTAACATGAGTTATTTTATTTTTTATGGAAAATATCGACGCAAAACAAATTGAAGCACTTTTTTCATACGAGGATTTTATCCCGTTTTTAAATAATTATTTAATCAAAAGAATAAAAGTTCCACCGCGTAATCATTTTAATATTGAAGGCAATACCCTGCTGCTGATGCCGGCCTGGACAAAACAATTTTGTGGGGTAAAAATAGCCACTGTATTTCCCCAAAACAGAAAAACAAAAAAGCCAACGGTTCACGCTATCTACACATTATTTGACAACCAGACGGGTGAACCATTATTGCAAATAGATGGAAAAGCCCTGACCAATAAACGGACCGCGGCAGCCTCCGCTTTAGCCAGTTTTTATTTATCAAAAAAGAACAGTCAAAATTTACTTGTAATGGGAAATGGCGCTTTATGCCCCGAATTAATCAAGGCTCATGCAGTTGTCCGGCCAATAAAGAGCATAAAAATATGGGGGCGAAATACAGCACACGTTGAGGAAGTTATTGCAATAAATAACTGGGGCCATTTGCAGGTAAGTATCACCCATGAATTGGAAAATGATATACCGGCAGCCGATATTATTTCCTGTGCAACCAGTACTTCGGAGCCAATCCTTCCCGGAAAATACGTGAGCCCGGGAACACATATAGATTTGGTTGGCAGTTATAAACCAGACATGCGAGAAGCAGATGATACCCTGATAAAAAAAGCAATGATATATATTGACAATCACGCCGCCAAAAAGGAAAGCGGAGATATTTTCATTCCTTTAAAAAAAGGGATAATCAGTGAAAGTTCAATCAAGGGAACCATTACTGATTTAGCAGATAAAAAAATTAATGGCAGGCGTTCGGAACAAGAAATAACCCTTTTTAAATCGGTAGGTTTTGCGCTGGAGGATCTGGCGGCGGCAGAATATTTATTGAATAGAAAAAAAGATTTTAAATTGTAATTTTTTTGAGTCGATCCAGGTTCCGCTTGTTATCTTTTTCTTTAATACTTTCTCGTTTGTCATAAGATTTTTTACCCTGAGCCAGCGCAATTTCAATTTTCACCAAATTCCTTTCTGAAAAATAAACCCGGTAAGGAATAATACTAAAGCCTTTTTCTTTCACGCGCCGCAGCAGCTTTTTAAGTTCCTGTTTTTTGAGCAATAATTTGCGATCCCGCCGTGATTCGTGGTTATCATAACCGGCGTTGTCATACTCTTTAACATACATGCTTTTCAAAAAGAGTTCATCCCCTTTAAACAAGCAATAAGAGTCAGAGAGGTTTACATGACCGGCCCGGATAGATTTAATTTCCGACCCTTGCAGTACAACTCCCGCTTCGTATTTCGAATGGAAGTGGTATTCGTAAGTAGCCTTTCTGTTGATGACTTCTTTTGTATTTCCCATGTTTGTATTTTTAAATAAAGTTATTTGTCGCCAGCAATACCCGGGTTCCGGCCCGCCCGTTGCTGCTCAGCTTATACCTTCGTCCGGAAACATAAAGACCCGGATCAAAAGTATAACCCCAAAAACGATGAAACCGATCCCGACAATCCGTCTGAGCCAAAGAATATAATGAGGCTTTAACCACCGCCGGATCAGTTTGGCCAGGGCAACTTTGGTCGTGTCGGTGACGACCAGCGTGCCGATCAAACCACCATAAAAGTACATTGCCTCCGTATCGGTTGGACTTTCATTGGTAAAAACAAGACCAGAGATTCCGATCCAGAAGAAAAACGTAAAAGGGTTGATCGTGTTCAGCAGAAAGCCTTTCATCCAAAGAGAGAAATAAGAATTCTGGCGAATAGCCTTGTCCTTCATATTTTCGATGACAGGAGGCTGACTCAGCAAAGACCCCAAACCGAACAACATCAGAATAATACCTCCCAAAACACCAAGGGTCAGTTTCAGCCCGTCCCAATGGGTCAATTCGGCTACCAAAGAAATAAAAAAGTAAGTGACAGAAATAAAAAGCACATCACTAACCCAGATACCCAGCCCGACCATCCACCCTGCCCGAAAGCCCTCTTCTATACTGGTTTGGATTAGGGCAAACAAGAGCGGCCCAACGAGGACACTCAGTGCCAAACCTGATTTTATGCCAAGAATAAGAAGTTCCATGCAGGGTTGATACCAGAAATTAATTTAAAAAAATATTCCTATCTAAGGTGCTGATAACCTTGTTGTTAGGCTGCAAAATAATTTTTTCAGCTCCAGATCGTCGCAACCAACCTGCGCCTTCCTCCGTTATTTCTGAACTCACACAGATAAATTCCTTGCCAGGTACCCAGGTTCAGTTTGTGATCGGAAATGGGCATGGTTACGGAAGCCCCAACCAGGGCAGATTTGATATGAGCGGGCATGTCGTCCGGGCCTTCAAGGGTGTGAGTTAAGAAAGGCTCGTTCTCAGGCACAAGTCGGTTAAAAATGCTTTCAAAGTCTACCCGGACCGAAGGGTCGGCGTTTTCATTGATAGCCAAACCGGCAGAGGTATGTTTTATAAACAAGTGCAAAATGCCTGCTGGCGGCAATTCCCCAAGATGGCGGACTACTTCGTCCGTAATCAAATGAAACCCTCTTTTAAAGGGAGGGAGCGAAAATTCAATTTGCTGTGCCATGATTTTGTTGCTGAAGTGCAAAAGTAGGCATTTAAGGCCTGGTAATAAAGGAAGGACAGCGGCAAAAAATCCAATAAACACAATGGTTTGAGCAGGTGATTGGGCAGCTTGAAAGGCAGGGTTTTGGACATCAAATTAGTTTAAAATGGCATGTTTTTAGTGGATTTTTTTTCATCCCGCCTAAAATGTCTCGAAACCCCTTTATTTATTAAGTTATTAAAATAATTTATATTTGTTTTTGTACCAATCCGCCTTTTCTTTTTTTGTTACCACTGGACTTTTTCATAAAAAAATCTGTATTTTTGGGAAAATTATCTTTTAAACAATCACTTTGGATAAGGCTATAACGAGAACACAAACCAACGCAAGACGTAATGCTGAAACAACAACTTAGTCAAAAGTTACAACAGAAACTCTCGCCGCAGCAAATCCAACTGATGAAGCTGCTGCAAATTCCGACAGCAGTTCTTGATCAAAGAATCCAGGAAGAATTGGAGGCCAACCCTGCACTTGAAGAAGGAGACGACTTCACGGAAGAGGACGAAATAGCGGAGATCATCAGGAATTCGGAAGAGCAGGATTCGACCGAACCCTCCGAATCGGAAGACAATGTCGACGATCTGGAGCGGGACGAACTGCCGCCAGACGAAGAGGTGTCTCTGGACGACTATCTTACCGACTACATGGAGGATGATGAAGCCAGCTATAAAACCAAAGGCGACAATTACAACGCTGATGAGGAGCAAAAAACATTGCCTTTGGCGGTCGAGGACACATTCCACGAGTACCTTGAACAGCAGCTTGGTATGCTCGACATTAAAAACGACCGCGAAGAAACCATCGCCCGGCAAATCATTGGCAGCATCGACGACGACGGCTATCTGCGACGGGAGATCGATGCCATTCTCGACGACCTTGTCTTTTCCCAAAATGTAAGTGCAACGAAAGAAGAAGTGGAACTTTGGCTTAGCCGGATCCAGCATTTCGACCCGCCCGGCGTCGGCGCCAGAAATCTTCAGGAGTGCCTGTTGCTCCAGATTGACGGAAAGAAAGTAAGAGATGAAGTTTCCTACGAAACAAAGTTGATCCTGCAGATTTCCCGTAAAATCATCTCTCATCATTTCGATGAATTTACCAAAAAGCATTATCAGCGCATGCAGCGCCAGTTGAGCCTGACGGAGGAAGAACTGAAGGAAGCCATTGACGAGATATTAAAGCTCAACCCCAAACCCGCCAGCGGCTATGTTTCAAGCAGCAGAAACGTCCATTACATCGTCCCGGATTTCATCATCATCAACAACGACGGTGAGCTTGAACTCAGCCTCAATACCCGCAACGCACCGGACCTTCATATCAACAACCAGTACCGGGATATGCTGAGGGCCTACAAATCAACCACTAAAGGAAGACGGGCCACCAAGAATGAGAAGGAGGCCATCATGTTTATCAAACAAAAAATTGATAGTGCCAAATGGTTCATTGATGCCATCCGCCAAC
>JBFIJS010000307.1:0-5572 GCA_041600595.1 Saprospiraceae bacterium
GTGTGGCGGCTTCGGCCCACGATAAGAAGGATGAACCTTTTCCGAAATACCGCCAGGAAGCAGCCTCCAACCCCACCACGTTTCCGCCAAATGGCGCATTGGAGGCATACAGGCTTAGAATTTCCTTTTTAGAATAACCTGCTTCCAGCCGGAAGGCAAGAAAAAGTTCAATTAACTTTTGGGTAATAGTTCTTGGTTTTCCACGCCTTGCGAGTCGGATAACCTGCATGGAAAGGGTACTGCCCCCGCTGACGATCTTGCCGCTTTTTATATTCTGTACGACAGCCCGGCCCATCGCCAACGGATCAACTCCCCAATGAGAGAAAAAGCGTTTATCCTCAAACGTTACAATGGCAGCGGTAAACTTTTCCGGTACGATCTCGCTGGCCGGAAAGCGCCATTGCCCGTCGGCAGCAATCCTTGCCCCCATCAGTTGCCCGTTGGAGGCTTGTATGACTAAACTTGTCGGATCGTTGAACAAATGGCGGGGCAGTGCGCACCAAAATATAATCAAAAAAGCCACCAGGCAAACTACCGTCAGTTTCCACCGGTTTGATAACGGGGTGCGGAATATTGAATGAAATGACATGGTTGAAAAATTGAACGATGAGTAAACGTTTTATGGTGGCGACTGGTATTGCCGTTCATTGGTATTAATGTACAAAAACCATATTGAGAAACGGTTGAACATTTATAGCATAAAAAAAGGCTTTGCTGATTACAACAAAGCCTTTTGAGGGTATCAATTATGATAGAATGCAATCAATATTCATCTTCATTGAATAGAAAATCACCCTTTGAAGGGTAGTCTGGCCAGATTTCTTCAATGCTCTCAAACTCAACATCATCTTCCTCTATATCTTGAAGGTTTTCGACCACTGCGTTTGGTGCTCCGGTACGCAGCGCATAATCAATTAATTCGCCTTTGGTGGCGGGAAACGGAGCATCTTCCAGGTGCTTAATGAGATCAAGCGTCCAATACATAATTTGTAGAAAATTTAAACGTGGTATGAAATCAGGACATTTTTGCCATGGCCTCAAACCGAAAAAAGTAAATAAAAAGTAAATCAGGCAGACCTCAAAAAGTTCGCCATTGGGTTAAATCAACCTGAAATTTGCTGCAAAAGTAATAAACGGATTTTTTAAAATCAAGGCAATTTTCAGAAGGGAAGAAAAAACTGAAAAAATGCTGGTAAGTTGTTGAAAGTCAGAGAAATAGAAACTCCCCATAGTTTTCGAACCGCCCAGAATTGGAATGAATAATTCCATTGTTTTCATTTTTGTCGATGGCGAATGAGCCATTGTTAAATATGAGTCCTTTGTTTCGAACGCTTGCAAACAGCGTTCGATGGACCGTTAATTCGCCGTCTATAATGATTTCTCCTTCATTAATAATACCGAGTCCTTTTTTTGCAAGACCGTCAATGGACAGTTTTCCATCCAAACCGATTGTGAGCCGACCGCCCTCCTGGATCACTAATTGTGCGATGTCGTTGGCGAATTCATCAATGATGGGGAAATACTGACTGTAAGCATATTTTCCGCTAATAATTACCACATCGAACCAGCCTGGGACATACCTGTTGTACCAGTTCATAGGTTCATGCCAAACTCGCTCACTTCCTGGTAGGCCGCCTTTCCAAAAATACGGTACTGAAACCCGTTTATATGCCTTACCCCCGTCCTCCGCCGAAGGGAAAACAAATTTTTCGTTATTCATAGTATTACTAAAAATTAGAAGGGGGATGTTTTTGTGTTAGATTATTTTCAATGGAAGGTAAACTCCCTATCCCAAATTCTAAGCCAATAGGCTACGGCTAATCCAATATCGTTCTCTGGTTGTTTTGAAAAAAGAGCTAAACTTGTGCTGTATTTTGCTGATTTTTTTGATAATAAAACCATGGAACACAAGCTGAATAAAGAAAATAAACCTGTCCAACCACTTCAGGTTGGTATAACCGGAGGAATAGGCAGCGGTAAAACTACCGCCTGTAAAATTTTTGAATCCTTTGGCATTCCGGTGTACAATGCTGACGAACGAGCCAAACAGATCATGGTTGAAGATGAAGACTTAAAGCAGGAAATTGTGAAAAATTTCGGAGTAAATGCCTATTTCCCGGATGGGCAGCTCAACCGGGAATTTTTGGCAAACATTGTTTTTAATGAGCCGGGCAGACTAAAAATTTTGAACAGCCTGGTTCATCCGGCGGTTGGGCTCGATGGTCTCAAATGGCACCAATCGCAGACAGGAGTGCCATACACAATCCGGGAGGCTGCCCTTTTGATCGAGAGCGGATCTTATAAAATGATGGATTATCTGATTCTGGTAACCGCCCCGGAACAAGTGAGAATAGAAAGGGTAATGACAAGAGACAATACCACCGAAGCTGCGGTTTTAGCCCGGATGGAAAAACAAATGCCCGAGCAGGAAAAGGCAACTTATGCAGATTTTTGTATCAATAACGACAGCAGGTCCTCTCTGATTAAACAGGTTTTTGAGATTCATCAACAACTGAAAAAACTGGCGGCACCGGAACCTCATTGAGCTGTATATTTAATGTCAAAAGTCGATAATGTTAAAGCGGTTGCCAAATGGGGCCGGTGTGTTGCAGAATAAGTCGGGATATCATCATTTCATCTACCCTATATCACATTCAGAACACAGCTCTGACTTTTAGAAGGTTATATTCGAAAACTGCTTCCCTCGAGGTCCATTTCATATTTCATATTAGCTTTTTTTTTAAATGGTATAGTTTTTGGATTTTCAGAAAGGTAAATGACCGAAATGGCTTTTCCGCCTTTCGCTCAAGTGTAGTTTTTTCTTAAAAACACCTTTGAATTAGAATTTACAAGCTGAAAAACAGCCATCCCCTTCCTCCTTATTCCTATGCTAATTATGTTTTGAACCCGGAAACATAGCGATCAATAATCGCTGGTGTTTCTTAACAATTCTATGTTTTGAAAAAGTCAATAACCAGGATGCATACCGTGCCCTACGTATGTTTATCCAAAACTCCCAAATCGATCCGGCCTAACACAACAGGCAATCATAAAATGCCAGCTTCGGCTATTTTAATGATCATTGGTCTGTTGCTAACCTTAGAGGTCGTGAGTGCTTCCAACATTACGCTGCCAAATGGAGATAAGATTTTATTGGATGACACCGAGCAGGTTACCTGCGACAATGTAACCAATGGAGGACAAATCGCCGCAAACGAGTTTGGTTGCCCTAATCCAACCTGGGACCCATCTTTAATCACAAGCGTCACCTTACCCTCCGGGGGGAGTGGCACCCTTGAGTATATCTGGATTACCACGACCGATGACCCGATGTCGCCAGGTGCCTTCTGGAGCCCGATACCCGGCTCAGTCAACCCTGAGTATGACCCGGGCCCGATCTCGGTAACAACTTATTACCGCCGGTGCTCCCGGCGTTCCGGATGCACGGATTATATAGCGGAAAGCAATATTATCATGAAAGAGGCTATTTGTTGCGATAATGTAACCGATGGCGGTTTGATTGCTGCCAATCAGGTTATTTGTGAGCCGCCGTTCGTCGCTGCACCATTAGTCAACATAATACTACCGACTGGTGGCGCAAATGCCCTTGAATATCAATGGGCTACGAGTACGATGGGAGGTACTTATTCTCCCGGAAGTCCCGATTGGTCATTTATTGCCGGGGCAAATTCTGCCTCTTTCGATCCGGGTACTTTGACGTCAACCACCTATTTTATTCGACTTTCACGACGGCACGGATGTCATGATTATGACGGGGTGTCTAACATTGTTGAAATTATTGTGAATCAAGGAATAAGTATAAATCTCTCCGGCTTTAATGAAGAGTGTTTCGGGGCGTCAAATGGCGAAATTTTTATTGATTCAACCTATGGCGGCCAGCCCGGATATACTTACCAGTGGACAGGCTTTCCAAACCAAACCGGATTGAGCCTGGCCGGCTTGAGCAGTGGCACTTACGAGGTCGTCGCAACAGATATAGTTGGCTGTACCGGGGCTGCATCCTATACCTTGAACGCCGGCCCTCTTTTGGAAGTTACCACATCTTCAACCCCCGTTTCCTGCGTGGGTGAGACGGATGGTACAGCTCTGGTTACCGGGGTTCCCAATGGAGTTGGGCCATTTACTTACTTGTGGAATGACTCTCAAATGCAGACTGGTATCGAAGCGACAAACCTCGGTCCACAGACCTTCGAAGTCGTTGTTTCGGATGCAAGAGGCTGTACAGGTTCTGCTGCAGCTACGGTTGCAGACGCGGTTCCACTTGATATGAATACAACCAGTACCGATGCCACTTGTGGTAGTTCTCAGGACGGAACAGCAACCGCCATTGTCTCGGGAGGCGTAGGGCCATATACTTATCTTTGGAATGATTCGCTGGCGCAAACTACCGCAACGGCTGTTGATTTGCCCATGGGAACTTATTCTGTTACGGCTACTGATGCCAATGGTTGCCGAATTATCGGTTCGGAAACTGTTGGGGCGCCCATGCTGCTGGAACTGCTCGTGACAACACAAGATGCTTTGTGTTTTGGGTCAAACGATGGAACAGCTTCGGTATCCGTGGTAAATGCCGATATTAATGATTTCAATGTTTTATGGAATAACGGAATGACTACGCCGCAAACAACTGGCCTTGCTGCCGGTGATTATTCGGTAGTGGTTACCGACGTAAATGGTTGTACTGCCGCGGCTGTCGGCTCTGTCATGCAACCTGCAGAACTCGAACTGACCATGAGTGCCGACAGCGCCTCCTGCTTCAGCTCCAGCGATGGCAGGGCAACCGTGGCTGTCACGGGTGGAACCGCTTTTCCAAATAATATTTATCAATACGAATGGAGCCTGCCTAATAGTTCGAATGAACCCATGCTCGACAATGTAGCTCCTGGAAACTATTCCGTCACGGTGACGGATGCCAATGGCTGCACCATGTCAGACAGCGTCGAAGTTGGATCACCCGCTGCTTTACAAATAACCCTGACAACGACAAATATTTCCTGCAACGGACTGACCGACGGTGGTGGCTCTGCAATGGTCACAGGCGGAACTGCTCCTTACAGTTACCAATGGAATGATACGGCTGGAAGCACGCAATCTTCTATTGGAAACCTCGCTGCGGGCGCCTATACCATCTCCGTTACCGATGCAAATTCCTGTTTGGCAACGGCTATTTTAAACGTTTCTGAACCGGCTCCGCTGACCATTGGCTTCAATAATGTGGATGTAGTTTGCAACGACGACACAAATGGTGTGGCCGTTGTGGTTCCAAATGGAGGCACGCAACCTTATTCCATTTTGTGGGAAACAGGCCAGATGACGCAGGCTGTTTTCAACCTTGGTGCGGGCAGTTATGGTGTTACAGTGACGGACAATAATGGCTGCCAGGCCGTTTCCTCCGCAGAAATCGAGGCCACGACTACCCTGAGCTCTTCCGTTACTACTTTTGATGCGACTTGTTTTAACACAAATAACGGCGTCGCTATCGCCAATGGCGTAAACGGGACATCACCGTATACTTTTGCCTGGTCCAACGGAGCGACTACTTCACAGGTCA
>JBFIJS010000308.1:0-5567 GCA_041600595.1 Saprospiraceae bacterium
CGATAAAATGAAATGGCTGAACTCAACTTCTGCTGTTTAAATAAAGATTAACATCAAATATTTAAAAAAGTACAAACCACCTCCTGAAGAATTCGTTATTTTAGGCGTCTGAAAACTTTTCTTTCGCTAACACTAAAAAAATGAAGTATCCGTTTTGACATTCCCGTTCAAAAGCGACATTTTGCAACCTTCCAGTAAATCAGGTCATTTATGAAGAATATAATTCCCATTTTGCTCTCCTCCCTGCTTAGTGCTTTCCTTGCCATTTTCATCTACAAGCAGGTGGAATCTCCTCAGGTTATTTACACCGACGGAACCGATGCTTCGGCCAGGTACACCAATTTCGACTGGAGCGATCCTTTTTCCGGGAACGTTCAACGGACCTTTCTCTCTTCTTCTCCTACCGATTTTACCTCCGCTGCAGCCAGGGTTACACCGGCTGTCGTCAATATCCGGGCCGTTGAGAATTCCAATTATTCCTGGTGGGGATCGGGCTCATACGGTGCTTCTTCGGGATCCGGGGTCATCGTATCGGGCGATGGGTTTATCGTAACGAATAACCACGTGATAGAAGACGGTAACAAATACGAAGTGACACTCAATGACCGCCGGGAGTACGAAGCCAAACTGATCGCTACTGATCCCTCTACCGATCTTGCTCTTTTGAAGATCGATCAAAAAGGTTTGCCTCATCTGGTTTTTGGCAACTCCGACTCGTTGGCCGTAGGAGAATGGGTCATGGCTGTCGGCAATCCATTTAACCTGGAATCAACTGTTACTGCAGGGATAGTCAGCGCAAAAGGGAGGAGTATCGATATTTTGGAGGGCGAATACACCATTGAGTCGTTCATCCAAACGGATGCCGCCGTCAACCCCGGAAACAGTGGCGGTGCATTGGTAAACACAAATGGCGAACTGATCGGGATCAATACGGCCATCATCACGAGGTCTGGAAAATACGAGGGGTACTCCTTTGCCATTCCTTCCAATTTGGTGCAGAAAGTAATCAAAGACCTGCGGGATTTCGGTGAAGTTCACCGGGGGCTGTTGGGTATTCGTATCGGCCCGGTCAACAACCAAAACGCAAAAGAGCTCGGATTACCGAAAGTCGAAGGGGTCTACATCAGTGGAGTCACTCCGGACGGAGGTGCTGAGGACGCAGGTCTGAAAAGCGGCGATGTGATCGTTGGCATCAATAAAATTAAGATCACCACCATTCCTGAGTTACAGGAGCAAGTTGGACGGCTTCACCCGGGCACTACGATCAACGTTGAGTACATTCGGGAAGGTAAGCGGTTCAGAGCGGACGTTACGCTGAAGGATAAGAACCATACTTCAACCTTTGCCTCCAGGAAAGGCAGTAAAGATATTTTAACCCAACATGGTTTTGAACTCCGGGACCTCACACCCGATGAAAAGCGAAAGCTCAGAGTATCAGGTGTTTATGTTGAAAATATCGAAGTAGGCAGCATCATTGAGCAAACCGAAATGGATCCCGGTTACATCATCACCAAAGTGGAGGGCGTGCGGGTCTCTTCCGTCCAGGAAGTCATTAATGAGTTAAAAAAGAAAAGAGGCAGTGAAGTATATCTGGAGGGGTTTTATGAGAATTACCCTGGGGAATACTATTACACATTTGAAGTTAGATAAAACATCATTGGCCATGGCCAGAAAGTCCGGTGTGCGGAAGTGCACCGGACTTTTTTCATTTAAACTATCCATCAAAACTTACAAAGGGATACTATTGAAAACGGAAGCATAACCCAATTTTCAGTCCCGGGTAGAACTCTGCGGAGGGTGCGGGCAATTTGCCAGTCATTTCAAAGACACTTATTACGCTGCCATTTTTGTCAGAATGCCCTTTTAACTGATTGTCAATAGCTCCTAATTTAGGCACATTTTTTACCTTTCCGGCCACTTGCAAAAAAAAATCACATATTTCGTAAAACCAATGAAATGGATGTAGAAAAGAATAAAAATGAAGACGGTATAAAACTGCTTCTCTCAAAGCTCAACCACCGGTTGGTGAAAATACGGTTGGGAGGTGGGACAAAAAAGATCGATAAACTGCACAGCCAGGGAAAACTGAGTGCCAGGGAACGCATCAATTACCTGGTTGACGATGGTGACAACTGGCTGGAGATCGGGGAATTTGCCGGCTATGGCATGTATGCGGAATATGGAGGTTGCCCAGCGGGTGGGGTAGTGGTCGGTTTGGGAAAAGTGCAGAATCGCTTTTGCGTGATTGTTGCCAACGACGCCACCGTGAAGGCGGGGGCATGGTTTCCGATTACCGGCAAGAAAAATTTGCGAGCCCAGGAAATTGCCATGGAAAATCACCTGCCGATCATTTATCTGGTTGACAGTGCCGGCGTGTTTTTGCCTTTGCAAGACGAAATTTTCCCCGACAAGGAGCACTTTGGTCGCATTTTCCGGAATAACGCCAAAATGTCTTCCGCCGGCATTCCACAGATTGCGGCGATTATGGGAAGCTGTGTGGCCGGGGGCGCTTATTTGCCCATCATGTCGGATGAATCGCTGATCGTAGAGGGAACCGGCAGTATCTTTTTGGCCGGGCCTTATCTGGTAAAAGCTGCCATCGGTGAAAACGTTGACAAAGAAACACTTGGCGGGGCGGTGACCCAAACGGAAATATCCGGAGTCTGTGATTATAAGGTAAAAACCGACGAAGAATGCCTGGATAAAATCAAGGATCTGATCAGTAAAATGGGGCATTTTGAAAAAGCCGGTTTTGACCGGGCCGATCCCGTTCCGCCGAAATTTGCGGCAAAAGAACTTTATCAGATAAAACCTGTCGATCCCGCAAAACCATATAGCATGGTTGATGTTTTGGAGAGGCTGGTCGATGATTCAGCATTGACTTATTACAAGGAGGATTATGGTAAAACGATCATCTGTGCCTATGCCCGAATCGAAGGGTGGTCGGTAGGTATCGTGGCCAATAACCGGCAGGTGACCAAGTCGGCAAAAGGGGAAATGCAGTTTGGCGGAGTCATTTATTCCGATTCAGCGGACAAGGCGAGCCGTTTTATTATGAACTGTAATCAGAAAAAAATCCCGCTGGTATTTTTGCACGACGTCACGGGTTTCATGGTTGGCAGCCGGTCGGAGCATGGCGGCATTATCAAAGATGGAGCGAAAATGGTCAATGCCGTCGCCAATTCTACGGTGCCGAAGTTCAGTGTCGTTATTGGTAATTCCTACGGTGCCGGCAATTATGCGATGTGCGGCAAGGCTTATGACCCACGCCTGATTGTAGCCTGGCCAACCGCCAAAATAGCGGTCATGGGTGGCTCGCAGGCCGCTAAAACCTTGTTGCAAATTGAAAAATCAAGCCTGAAAGCAAAAGGTCAGGAGTTGTCGGCGGAAGATGAAAAAGAAATGTTCAAGAAAATCAATAACCGCTACGAAGAACAGACAACACCTTACCACGCTGCTTCCCGGTTATGGGTGGACGCGATCATTGATCCGATAAGAACCAGGGAGTGGATCGCCAAAGGCATCGAAATGGCTTCCCACGCACCGGTTGAAAAATTCAATGTCGGGGTCATTCAAACCTGATTTTATGGGGGGATATGATCATTTTTTTCAAAACCTTGGAATGCGGGATAAAATTATTCCCATTTAGTATTGCAGGAATACTGTAGCATTTGCTGACAAAAAGAATATTTCATCCATCTTAACTCATTTAACGGGATAATTATCTGTAAAAAATAATTGTGGAACAGACAAAAGAACAGAAAAAGTCATTGAAGAATTGGCTGAAAAAAATTGGTGTTGCCGGCTTTTTATTTTTTTTAATAAAAGGCCTGGTATGGGTTTATATTTTTATTCAGGCGGGTAAATGCGCGATGGGATGAGTGATTTGGTTATTCTAATATTATTTGAACTATCTGCGGCATGAACATTTTTCGCAAAATATCCATATTACTTTTTTGCGCTTCGCTTTCTCACTTTTTGCAGGCACAGGAAAGCATAGGTGTAAGGGCAAACGACAGCCTGTTACCGATTTACAAAGATTATTTCCCGGCGCCGTTTATTCCTTCCGGAGAATTGATAATGGCAGCAAAATCCTATCCCGCTGATATCCAAGCAGTCCGACCGCCCGTTGATCTTTCCGATATTAAATTTAATATAGACCACCTGGCCACATTTTGCAGGTTGGAGTTAAAACTGGAAAAAGCCACCAAATTTCCGGTTAAATTCCGGTTAGGAGAAGTGCAATATGTTGAGCAAATGGAAGGAAAATAATTCGGGAAATTAAATATCACATCAGATAATAAAGCCGGAAAATAAGTTGAGCAGAAAAACTAAAATTAGCTTGTCCTTTTACTCAGTTTCATTTTCAAAAAAATAAGTTTAAAAATTCACGGAAAAAGTGCGACTACTAAATCAGGTCAAATAAATCATTAACTCCAAATATTCTGCTTTTATTAAACCCTTCTGCGTATTCTGCCTGTATGGATCGGCCCAAAGACCGGTTTTTTGAGCGCATAAAGTCCATAAAGTCTTTTCCCGAAATGGGTGTTTTCAATTCGTCTTTGAATTCCGTGGTATTTTCCAAAAAAAACTGCGAGCGGAAAGTCAGGATTAATTCCATTTTCTTTTCAAAATAAGGTGTGATGTCCACTACAAAATCAGGCTTTAAATTTCGATCCTGGATGTAGTGATAGAGCGCCCTGGGACGCCAATGTTCCTGGGGCTCACCGTTTTCACCGACAGTTTGAATCTTGGCAAGGCCTGAAAGGTAGCAGGCATCGGCAGTAAGTTTAGCAGCCCGACCGTGGTCGGGGTGGCGGTCGTCAAGTGCGTTGGCCAGGACGATTTCGGGCCGGCACCAGCGAACGACCTCAATGATCTTTTCAATATTTTCTTGGCTATGAGTAAAAAAGCCATCGGCCATGCGGGTGTTTTTCCGGAATTGTGCTCCCATTTTACGGGCGGCCCCGGCGGCCTCCTCATCCCTGATTTCGGCGGTACCTCTGGTGCCAAGTTCTCCCCGGGTAAGGTCAAGCAGGCCGACTGTTCTTCCCATCTCGATATGTTTTAGCAGGGTGCCGCTTGCGCTTAATTCAATGTCATCGGGGTGCACACCGATGGCGAGGATATCTACTTTCATATTTTGTGTTGAAGGTGCTTTACGGTGTTTGGGTTTTAAGAATTACTTTCTGTTTCCTGAGCCAGCTTTTTTAATTCATTAAGTTTCAACAGGCATTCCACAGGTGTCATAGCATTGACATCCATATCCAGTAAAATTTCTTTGATGCGGCCGACATTGGGGTCAAACGTTTCAAAAATACTTAATTGATAGTTCATTGCTTCGATACCGGCCGTATCTGCTTTTTTGGCCGGGATTTCTCCGGAATCAGTGGTTGGAGCTTCGATATGATTGGCTTCCAGTTGGATCAAAATTTCATTGGCACGTTCGACAATGCTTTTGGGCATACCGGCCATTTTGGCAACGTGTATCCCAAAACTGTGCTGGCTTCCGCCGGGCACCAGTTTTCGCAGGAAAACCACTTTATGTCCGATTTCTTTCACCGCTA
>JBFIJS010000309.1:0-5555 GCA_041600595.1 Saprospiraceae bacterium
CGCTAATTTTGCATCCAGCCCCGTGCGTTGCGACACGCCATCGGCGCAGTGATGTCAGGCAGCTTTTCTCTGCCAATTCCCATACCTGTAGCATATCCAAAATCATTATTCCTTTCGGTACAGTTCTTGACTTATTATGCAAAATACTAATAAGTCTCGCCCTTGCCGGAAACGGTTTTTTCTATTAAACATACTGCACAACTCAACTACACACGGAGGCTTCATCAAAAAATGATAGTACCTGGTTATCAACCGGCTATCATAAGTGGAGAATTGGAACAATATGTCAAAAAAGTACCCCTTTCATAAGCAGCCCAATGCCAGGGACTGCGGAGCAGTTTGCCTGAGAATGGTTGCCGACTACTACGGACGTTTTTATTCGACTGAGCATCTGCGTTCGTTGGCCAACCAGAAACGGGCTGGTGTGACCCTACTCGACATCAGTAATGCTGCAGAATCGATTGGCATGCATACCGTCGGTGCACAGCTCTCCTATGCCCGTCTGATTGATGACATCCCGCTGCCCGGTATCGCCCACTACAAAGGCAATCATTTCGTAGTCGTGTATGAAGCTACTAAAATGGGGGTTACAATCGCCGATCCCGACCTCGACCGGGTCATGACGATCCCTGTCAAAGACTTTCTGCACAACTGGGTTGACGGGGAAAGCTATCAGGATGAAGGAGTCATTTTGCTGATGGAACCGACGGCCGATTTTTTTTCTTCCGAGGTAGAACAGGTGGAAGAAAAAGCTATTCAGGAAGTCAGGAAATCCATTTTTCAAAACAACAAACTGCTCTGGTTCCTGGGAATCAGCTTGTTCTTTGGGCTTTTGCTCACCATCACGGTCCCCTTCCTTTTACAACTCGCTGTTGATGAAGGGATTGAACACCAGAACGTCGGGCTTTTAAAGCTGATTCTGGCGGTATGGCTGATGTTGTTGTTGTGTAAAATCGGGATGGATTTCGTCAGGCGGTTCACTCAATTTCACATCGGTTCACGAGTGCACATTCAGCTGATTACCTCTTTCATGATGAAGGCACTGCATTTACCCCTTCGCTATTTCGAGACCAAAATGTCCGAAGACATTCTCCAGTCTATGTTCGACAACCAGAAAGTGTTGAAATTTCTGACCCGAGATGGGGTCTCGATGGTTTTTGGGTCAGCCCTTTTTGTCCTGTTTTCCCTGATACTTCTGGCCTTCGACTGGAAAATATTCATTGTATTCATGGGTTTCACCCTGTTACAGGCATTGGTGATATGGCTTTATGTTCAGAAACGTTACAAATTGAATTATCAAAGGCATGAGTTCATCGGGGGCTATTACAGCGGCCTTTCCGATTTGGTACGGGGCATCAAGGATATCAAACTAAACAATGCTGAAAAAATCAGGCGGTGGTCCTGGGAAAAAACCGAAGCAGAACGGCATCGCCTGGATAAGAACTATGCCCAGTCCAGTGAATTTTATTTACAAATTCCCTATTACCTGGCGGAATTACGGGACATCATCATCATTTTTATTGCGGCGCTGGCTGTTACCAATCTTGAAATGAGTGCCGGCGTTTTGATTGCAACCGTTTTCATTCTGATGCAACTCAACAACCCGCTGAAAATGATCATTGACTTTTGGCTCAACTGGACAGACATCAAACTCAGTATTGAGCGTATGAACGATGTGTACACTTTGAGTGCTCAAAACAAAGTCATCAAGATTGACTCACTCCCGGAAAAGGGTGTTTTGAAAGGTGAGAATATATCATTTCGCTATCAGGGCGGCCAAACGCCGTGGGTTTTGCAGAATCTTGACTTTACCATCCCTAATGGTAGGACTACAGCGATTATCGGACCCAGTGGAAGTGGCAAATCCACCTTGCTGAACCTGTTGCTCAATATTCTCACCCCCGATGAGGGATTGTTAAAACTATCCGACCTCAAGCTATCCGAAATAAAGAACGCTACCTGGCTTTCCTCCTGCGGTGTCGTTCCCCAGGACGGCCATATCTTTTCGGACAGTATCAAAAAAAACATCGCTCTTGGTGTAGAGGTTATCGATTCAGACAAGCTGATGGAGGCGGCCCGCATTGCTAATATTCTTCCGTTTATTGAGCGATTGCCCGATGGTTTTGATACCATTATCGGAGAAGGTGGTAATGGTTTGAGTAAAGGGCAAAGACAAAGCATTCTGATTGCCAGAGCAGTTTATAAAAATCCTGACTTTTTATTTCTCGACGAGGCAACCAACGATCTCGACTCCGAGGGCGAAAGAAAGGTTTTGCAAAATATTCAGGTGGCCTTCCGGGAGAAAACAATCGTGATCATTGCCAACCGGATGAACCTGCCGGTCAAAATCGATAATATTATCCCGTTGGCGCTGCCCAGGGCAAGTTCTGCACCTGCCAATATCCTCAAAAACTTAACGGGTGGCAATGCCACTGACATTGAAGATTCCGTTGATGAACTGCTGACTACCATCCAGAACTCCGTGCAGGAATAGTTATTCAAAATTCTTAAAGCCTGAAGCTTCTATAAACAACCTCGATCATTATGATGAATCAGACAAACATTGATTACCTGAGCGGCGAAGTGCGGCAAATTTTGGGAAAGCCTCCTTCCCGGGTAACACACTGGGTCTTTGCGATCACTTCCGGCATGATAACCCTGCTCATTTTTGCCAGTTTTATTTTCCGGTACCCGGAAATTATTGACGGGGAATTGATCCTGTCCACCGCAGAGGCGCCATTCAATGTGGATGCACCCAAAACCGGTGTGCTGGCAACGGTGAAAGTAAAAGAGGGAGACCTCGTGACCAAAAACCAGTTGATCGCCATTTTTGAAAACGATGCCGATGTTGATGATGTGTTGGAGCTTGAAAACGATTTAAACAAATTGAACAACCTCGACGAAGATGCGATCCGGGCCTTTACACCTAACCGCTCGCTGGATCTGGACCAACAGCTGGACATCTTGTACCAGGAATTTATTAGTTCGCTGGAATTCGTGCCGCTCTACGAAGGTGACCAGATCGACCAGGAAGCCATCAACGGAGTTTATGCCGAAAACAGTCAGACCAACCGTTCCAACAGGCAACTCCTGGATGCTATTCAGTCAGCTGAAGATGAAATCGTAGCCCTGGACAAAAGGGCCAACAACATTTACGACTTGTATCAAAAACAACCCAGCAAGGAGGCTTACTCCAATGATTTAATTACCATCGATCAGGAAAAAAAATCGCTCCGAACCGAAATAAACCGGTACCGGGCTGAGATTGAAAAAAATAATGAAAAAATAAAAAATAATAATTCAAAAATACTCTTGCTCAAAGCCGACCGAAAATCCGGCACGCAGGAACGCATTTATCAATTAAGGCAAAATATTTCCAAATTAAGAAGGGCAATTGCAGAATGGAAATCTGATAACATCGTTTATTCACCAGCTAATGGCAGGGTATCATTTTATGCCAATTTAGAATTAAAAAAACGGTATAAAAAAGGGGAAGAACTGGTTGCCATTATTCCCGTCACCGAAAACACGGACTTTATCGGCCTGGTAAAAATACCGGTGGAGGGAAGCGGAAAAGTTGAAAACGGACAAAGCGTGAATTTAAAATTTGACCGTTATCCTTTTTTGGAATTCGGACAGGTAAAAGGCACGGTAACCAAAATATATCCGCTGAGTGTCGATGGCACCTATGCCGTTGAAGTTGCACTTGAAAATGGCTTGGTCACCAATCAGGGAAAAACCCTTGAATATTATCAACAAATGGGCGGCCAGGCCGAAATTATAACCGACGAGCGTCTTTTTGTGGGCCGTTTATACGATAAGCTGCTTGGGTTTTGGAAATAAATTCCTGCACGTATTTCGGTATAATATGCATCACAAATCACTCCTGGTTAGTTTCCGGTAACTCAACCATCCAAACAATAAAATATATCCCAGCGTCAAAGCTATTGCTAAACCAGGGTTGACGAAAAGTGCGAAACCGTTTTCCCTGGTAAAATCTTCCGCAATTTCTGAAAATGGAATCGGGCACAAATCCTCCATGGCATTTAATGGAAAATAATGCATCGTTTCATTTTTAAAAAAATACAGGTGTACCCCCCGTAAAACTGGCTCCAGAAAAAAAGCATAACCAATAAATACAAACAGCGCAATGCCTGTCCTTTTTATTAACAGACCAACCAGCATTCCAAAACTCATATAGCCCAGGCACATTAAAAAATAGCGAATGGTCATAGAACTGTTTTTAAGTACTGTCGATAAATAAATACTATCGCCAATGGCGTGGATCATACCAATCGTCAGCGAACAGAGAGCATAATAAATTGCCGCTAATGCGCTGATAACGAAGATAAACAAAGCTTTACTCCAAAACCATTCGCTGCGCTGCATCCCCGTAATAATATTCTGGCGCAGCGTGCGGTACGAATGTTCATTGGTAACTATGACCACCGCCAGAAATCCTAAAATAAAAAAGACCAGCCAGTTGCCGATATAAGCCAGAAATTCCCAAACTGAAGGAAAATGAAACAACATCAATTGAGGATTAAATAAATCCTCCACTTGTGTCGGTGGTATTTTTTTTCCTAATAATAAAATGGACGGTAAAAAAACCACATAGGCTGCAATTAATATTTTAAATAAAATATAGTCTTTTAATTTTAGCCATTCCAATTTCAGTAAATAAAGCATAATAGAATTTTATTTTTTCATACACCATGGTTTTCCATCAATGTATTGGGTGATATCTCTTTTTCAACCTGCGGTTTAATTCGATTTGGTTATTTCCAAAAATTCCGTCTCAAGGCTTTTTGCCTTCACAACTAAATGGGTCAGGGTAATGCCTTTTTCAAAAGCCATTTTATTTAGTTTGGCAGCCGTTAAGGCCGGATCAACGTAAAGCGTCACCATGCCATTTTCCCTTTCAATTTTATTTACCTGCGGAATACCAGAGAGAAATTGCACCAGATCAGGCATATTCTCAGCCTGTATATTTACCTGTTGATCGTTGGATAAAATAGACCCTACCCCACCGGTAGCCAGTAATTTTCCATTTTTAATAATGGCCACATGAGAGCATACTTTTTCCACTTCATCCAGAATATGACTGGCCATAATAATTGTTTTTCCCTGCTCCACAATCCTTCTGACAATGCCCCGGACCTCCGCAATGCCTTGCGGATCCAGTCCATTGGTAGGCTCGTCAAAAATGAGGACTTCGGGATCACCGATCATAGCTCCGGCAATGGCCAGGCGCTGTTTCATTCCGTAAGAGTAGGTCCGGAAATTGGAAAGCCGTCGGTCGTACAGGTTGACCAGTTCCAGTAGTTCGTCGATTTTGGGCTGGGAAACCCGCTTGATATGGGCAAGAATCTGCAAGTTTTTCACTGCGTTGAGATACGGATAAAAATTGGGGGTCTCGAGCAGTGCGCCAACTTTCATCCGTTCTGCACGTCCATATTTACCTTCAAACCAGGTGTAATTACCGGCATCGGGTTGAATAATATTGAGGATCGTGCCCAGGGTTGTGGTCTTCCCACTGCCGTTGGGACCGAGAA
>JBFIJS010000310.1:0-5542 GCA_041600595.1 Saprospiraceae bacterium
CTGCTCCGCATTTCTTGCGTAACATGAGAAACTAATTTAGATTTCGCAGTAATAACCATCATCCTCTTAATTAGCGTTTTATTCTAAATATAAAAATACCTTTGCGCCAAACAAAGCAACCTATGCCCATCTGGCAATACATATTACTTTTTTCTTCAGTCTTCATCGGTGGCAGCCTTGGCTTCTTTATAAATAAAGAAAACAAAACCTGGTTGCAGACCATCTTATCGTTTAGTGGCGCCTACATCCTGGGCATTACGATTCTGCACCTGATGCCGTGGGTTTTCGGTAGCGGCGATCATCTGATCGGTCTGTGGGTCATTGGTGGTTTTTTTGCCCAATTGTTTTTGGAGCAATTGTCGGTTGGAGTCGAACACGGCCATATCCATGCACCACATAAATACACTTCGAGTTTTGTTGTATCGGTCATGTTAGGTTTGAGCATTCATGCTTTTATGGAAGGCATCCCCTTGAGCTATTACGGCGAATTTCATGTGGAAACACACGGACATAGCCACTCGCACAATCATTTGCTGTACGGCATCATCCTCCATCACATTCCGGCAGCACTCGCACTTGTATTGTTATTGAAAATTTCCGGGGTAAAAAAACGACTGATCTGGGTCTGCCTCAGCATTTTCGCGGCGATGTCCCCACTGGGGGCTGCCGTCTCCACGGCTACGGTCATCCCGGCCACTTTTCAAAAGGGCATACTTGCTTTTGCGGTTGGGTCACTGCTGCACATCGCTACGGTCATCATTTTTGAGACGGACAGCTCCAACCATCACCACATACCTCGCAACAAGCTGATAGCCATTATTTTAGGCATTGGCCTTTCGATTTTGACTTTATTATAAATTTTTCAAAAAAGCCATGGTATCCACGCCGTCGGCATAGTCATCGAGGGCTGGTTCCTGCGCTTTTCCGAAGGGAACCGTTTCAAATCCGGCCACTGGCTGCCTGGCCACAACGCATTGAATCTCCTCTCTTTTAGCCGCTAATTTTTCGGATAAACTCTCTTTGTCCTGGTAATATTCAAAATGAACCAATGCGATGCGGGATGCAATGGCTTCATTTTCGGTGAGGATGACACAACCGTTGTTCCAGTAAACCGTCCGGTTCATCATGAGCATGGCCAGGTTGTAGTCAAAATTGTTTTTGTACTTGTGGTGCATTACGATCTCCTTGTAGTCATGCAACTTTTCCAATAACAATTGAAAATCAAAACCTTCCGGTAAATATAACTTCGATACATTCCTGCAGCCCAACCCGAAGTACCGGAAAATATCTTTCCCCAAAGCCTTAAAATCATCCCCTGATTCCGAGCCATCCAAAACCGCCACGGCATTCCGGTTTTTGCGGATGATGTTGGGCACTTTTCCGAAATAGGTTTCGAAGTAGCGGGCTGAGTTGTTGCTGCCAGTAGCGATGACGGCATCAAAATCCTGCAGCCGCTCCGTTATTGAAAAATAGTCTTCCGCACGGGAGTCTGCCCGGGCCAATAGTTTTATCAAATAAGGCAGCAAAAAACGGTCTTTATCCGACAACTTGATTTTGGCCCGATGGCCCGCCACAAAGACGCAAAGCAGGTCATGAAATCCCACCAAAGGAATGTTGCCCGCCATTACCAGACCGACCGTTTTGGGTGTCGTCGTGACGGGCAGGCCATAAGCCGCTACCCAGTTTTCCAGTTTTTCTTTTTGTAAAAATTGTTCGGCAATGGCCTGTACCGCCCGTTGCTGGTTTTCGATGGTCAGCCAGGCGTTGTTGAAATGGGTGCGATGCATGACCGCTTCGAGGTATTCATCTTTTTGGAGCAGGTGCTCGCCGAGTTGGGCAAGGGCATTTATTCTTTCGGATAGGTTCATCATGACTGGTTGGGAAATCGTTTTTTGTGATTTCAATGGAGAAGTTCAACCAAATTCAGGTCTTTACTCCTGTCTGCAAAATAACATCAATTGGAGGGATAAAAATATTTTGGGCACAAAAGACTTCCCGGCGGGATCATCCACGGGGCTGCTGCATGCGAGCGCCAATGTTTAGTTACCAAAAAAAATTACACCCATGCAACGGGTCTGCACGATGAGCCCACTTTATGCGTAAAAAACAAATTGACATGCTTTCAAAAATTAAATCGATACTCTTTTTTGTTTTAATTGGTTATTTCCAATTATTGAGTCAAAACATACCGGTTATCACTGCCTCTTCCAAAATGGTTGACATCAAAGACGGAGCAGATTTTCATGAACAGAACTGGCAGATTTCACCGGATTACAAGCCCGATGTTTACGAAAGCAGTAAAATCGGGGAGTGGGTGACTTTTTATACGGATCGTGATTCGATCAGCTACCAGATCCACCCCGATTCGATCTATGATTTTGTAATCATTTTGAATGGTAAAGATTCTGCTTTTACGCAAATAAAATATACCCCATCTCATTTGGATATCCTGAAAGGAGCAGCGAGCTATGATCTCAGAGATACGACCATGATCCCCTTATTTACTTACCAGGATTCATCCGCGCCTGCCCTAAAAACTCTTCGAAAAGAATTAAACCTCGATTCTATTGCCGGTGGAGGGCATGAAATCTCAAAGATTTTGAACCTGATGCATTGGATTCACGATTTGATTCCGCACGATGGCAACCATGAAAACCCGGTTGTAAAAAATGCAATGAGTATGATCAATCAATGCAAAAAAGAAGAAAGAGGATTGAATTGCCGGGGTTTGGCGACCGTTTTAAATGAATGCTATCTTGCCCTGGGCATTAAATCACGATTCGTGACCTGTATGCCAAAAGATTCCATATTTAATGACTGTCACGTCATTAATATGGTTTTTTCCAAACAATTAAATAAATGGATTTGGATTGACCCCACTCACGATGCCTATATTATGGATGAAAATGGAGAATTGTTGGGATTATCCGAAGTGCGGGAAAGACTGATAAACGGGAAGACCATTATTCTCAACCCGGATGCCAATTGGAACAAACAAGCATCAACCGTGAAGGAATATTATCTTATGGAATACATGGCCAAGAATTTATACCGATTCAGTTGTCCGCTGAGAAGTGAATATGATTACGAAACAAATGAGAAAGGAAAAGTCAAGGAATATGTAGAATTAATTCCTTTGGACGGATATAATCAAACGCCAAAATTTTCCGAAAAATATTACGAAAGCTCCGGTATCACATTTAAATCCTTTAAAACAAATAACCCTGATCGATTTTGGGTGAAACCGGAATGAAATTAATCCAGCGTCAGCTTCGTCTTCCGGTCCGCCACATAATTCCGCCAGCGCTCCAAACATTCCTGCATCGAGTCCGGTAATTCGGTGGTGAACAACATTTCCTTTTTGGTGATCGGATGGATGAAGCCCAATTCTTTTGCGTGCAGGGCGTGCCGGGGCATCACCTTAAAAGTATTTTCCACAAACTGTTTGTATTTGCTGAAAATCGTTCCTTTTACCACCTTGTCTCCCCCATATTTATAATCATTGAAAAGAGGATGGCCTTTGTGCGCCATGTGTACCCTGATCTGGTGGGTGCGCCCGGTTTCCAGGCGGCACTCAATCAGGCTGACGTAGTACAATCTTTCCAGCACTTTAAAGTGAGTGACAGACCACTTCGCATGCTTTTCATCGGGGAGCACGGTCTGCTTTGTGCGAAACCGGGGGTGGCGCCCCATCCAGCATTGAATGGTGCCTTCGTCCTCTTCCGGTTCTCCCCAAACGATGGCCTGATACCGGCGATGAATGGTATGCGAACTAAATTGTTTCGCCAGGCCAAAACTGGCCTCGTCCGATTTGGCGACGACCAAAAGGCCGGATGTGTTTTTGTCAATGCGGTGTACCAATCCCGGGCGGTTTTCCGGATTGCCGGGCATAATGGGGAGGTCCTGGAAATAAAAAACCAGGGCATTAACCAGCGTCCGCCGATAATTACCGATCCCGGGGTGAACGACCATCCCGGCCGGTTTGTAAACGATCAACAGGTGATCATCTTCATACCGGATGTCGAGGGGGATTTCGTCAGGCTCGACGCTGACGCCTTCGTCGTAGGGCTTGGGTATGAGCATCTCGATCTGGTCGCCGGGCCTGATCTTGTAATTTGACTTGACCAGGTCGTCGCCATTGACCGTCACCAGCCCTGCCTTGATCGCTTGTTGAATACGGCTGCGGGTAACTTTAAAGATCCGGTCGGTCAAAAACTTATCGAGCCGGACCGGCCCTTGTTTGGGATCGGCAATGAATAAATGTTTTTGAAGAAATTCCTCTTCGTACATGGTAGGACCTGGTGGCATTGAACGCATTGGAGCAATAATTTGGACACGGCACAATTCCGATTGAATTCCTTTCCCCGCTGATTCCTTTCTGGTGGTGGAATTGGTCAATCTAAAAATCGGGTTGACTGGTTATTTATTACACTGTAACAAAAGTTATTTATAAAATGCGGAGCAGAAAAAGTTACTCTTTTTGCAACAGCGGGAAAGCCTGTCCCGAATTCACTTCGGGCTGGCTGTTGGGGGTCAATTGAAGCTGGAAATTCCCTGCGCCGCATTTTATAATCTAATTTAGATTACACATATTGCCGCAAAATAAACAAGTTTTAGGCAAATGGACTATCGGAAGATTTCGGGAACGCTATATTTGCCAAAACAGGCGGCTTGCGTTCGGATGTCTCTCTCTCCAGGGCAGGCCTGCTAAAAACAACCGCATGCACATCAATTCCATCTGCGCCAAAGAAGTCAAAGACAAGTACACCACCAAGCCGCATATTTTGCCCATCTATGCGACCTCCTCCTTTGCATTTGCCTCCATTAACGAAGGCATCGACATTTTTGCCCAACAAAAAGAGGGGCATGTTTACAGCCGCTATGGCAACCCCACGGTGGATGCGGTGGCAGAAAAATTAGCTGCGCTCGAAACTGCCGGAACAGCGACCGAAGCCGCAGCACTGTTGTTCAGTTCGGGGCAGGCAGCCGTTTCCACCTTGATGATGGCCATGCTGAAAAGTGGAGATAAGATACTGACACAGAGCGATTTATACGGTGGCACTACTGAGCTGTTTACCAAAATATTAGAACCATTTGGTATCGAAACGATCCTGACCGACCTGCACGACCTCGACCGGATCGAAACCCTGGTCAGCCAGGATTCCCGTATTAAAATGCTTTACCTGGAGACCCCGGCCAACCCGACCCTGGCCTGCGTCGATATTGCCGGCTTGTCTTCGATTGCCAAAAAGTACGGTCGCTACAGCACCCTCGACAATACTTTTGCCACTCCGTACCTGCAACAACCCATCGCCCTCGGGATAGACTTTGTCGTCCATTCCACCACCAAATTCCTGAACGGTCACGGAAATTCGATTGCCGGTGCGCTGGTAACGCCCCATGTTGAACTGTTAAGCAAGCAGGGCCGCATCTGGAAAACGATGGTGCTGGCGGGTACCAATGGCAACCCCTGGGATGCCTGGCTGCTGCACAATGGCCTCAAAACCCTGGCCCTCCGGATGGAACGGCATTGTGAAAATGC
>JBFIJS010000311.1:0-5534 GCA_041600595.1 Saprospiraceae bacterium
GACCATCCATCATGGCTCACAGCAGAACCACCCCGGTTGTCCTGATTTAATTTTACTTTTGAGACAGCCTCAATCCCTTTGGGCCGAGCAGTCTCATACCTCAAAGCGAGATGAATCCTCCGGCCCACTTGCATGAAAGAAAAATTAAAGAAAATTTAAATTACAGAGTACTAAGGCTTTCCAAAAACGATTTCTTTTGTAAATAAACCGGAAACTGACCCGGGCTAACAACTTTAGTGCGCTTCGTCCAATGCACTGATAATGTAGAGCGCCACGTAGATATCCTCGTAAAACTCCCGCACCAATTCATAGCTCACGTTAGACTGAAAAATTTTGGGTTCTAATATATCTTTGTTGTTGGAAATAGCCACGTAACAGTTTTCCTGAAAAATCGACAACTGTATCTCACCAGTCCGCTCCCGGGCAACCAAAATAAAATCCATTAAATTCTGGGGCAGCAGTTCCGACACTTTAGAGTTTTTTGATCCGTACACCGTGTAAATTTCAAGAAATCGTTGGTGCCGGACGAATGGATCCATCACCTGCCCTCCCTGACGGATAAAAGCTTTGAGCGCCTCCGACCGCTTGGGTAGCGACCGGCGGGGCAGCACCAGCAGGGTGCCATGGAGCGGATAAAAGAATTTAGCCCAAACAAAAATGCCCCGAAATACCAGATCGAGCCTTTTCCGGACCCTGGAAAAGGTTTCTACCAACAGTTCGGACATCTCAAACTCCACATCACCGATCCGGCCTTCAATAAAATCTTCCCCTTCGTAAACAGCTGGCCTTACTCCAAAAATATTGCTTTTGAAAAATTTGTCGAAAGGTATTTTGCGCTTCGCATCATACTTCAATTCTCCAAACAGCAGGTCGTCGTCAATAAAGTCAAGGATCAATTCAACCACCCGGGGTTTGAATTTTGCCTTAAACTCCTGAATCTGCCGGTATTGGTAAAATATGTACAAACCAAAGGGAATCGCGGCAATAAGAGCCAGCACAAAAATGCCTACCGCCATCAGCAAAGCTGCCACTCCCACCATTAGCAAAAGGGACAACGACATGCGCCGCAACATGCGTATCCGCTGCTTGTCCAACCGCATCAGCTCGGGGTGGATGGTCTGGTTGTAGAAGATTCTGAACTCGTCCGGGTTTTGCAAAGTGGTTAATTTTTCGGCTAAATTAGCAGAACTTCGCAGAATTGGTCGCCGATTGTGACGGGTTGATTGTTTTTTTGCACCAGCCAACGAACAATCAACAACAACAAAAGAACCATTCTACCACTCATGCACAAAACGTATTTCGTATCTGATTTTCACCTGGGAACTGATGGCCGCCTAACCAGCCGGGAGCGGGAAAAACAGATCGTCCGCTGGCTGGAAATGGTGAAACAGGACGCCGGAGCGCTCTATCTGGTAGGCGATGTATTTGACTATTGGTTCGAATACAAGAAGGCCGTCCCCAAGGGTTTTGTGCGATTATTGGGAAAACTGGGCGAACTCCGGGACGAAGGCCTGCCCATTTACTTTTTCACCGGCAATCACGACATGTGGATGTTCCGCTACATGGAAGAAGAACTGGACATTCCCATTTTCCGCCAGCCGATTGTCAGGGACATCAACGGCCGTCGCTTTTTCATTGGCCACGGCGATGGCCTGGGCCCCGGCGATTATGGCTACAAATTCATCAAAGCCATCTTCTCCAACCCGGTTTGTCAATGGCTGTTCGAGCGTTTGCACCCCAATTTCGGATTGTGGCTCATGCGTTTTTTCTCGGGTTCGAGCCGAAAAGCCAACCCGGCAGAAACGGAATTCAAGGGCGAAGACAAAGAAAGACTGGTCCGGTTTTGCAACGACCAACTGGAGCAGCAACCCTTTGATTTCTTCATATTCGGGCATCGCCATCTCCCCATTGATTATACGCTAAAAGACGGAAAAAGCCGTTATATCAACCTGGGGGAATGGATCAATTTTAACTCCTATGCTGTTTTTGATGGCAACCATCTGGAGATCAAATTTTTTGAAAATGACAAAGGAACTGTTTTCGGGAAACATTGAAGCGCAAAGAAAAGCAGGCGCTCATAAAGGCCCCGGGCCGTCAATGGCCATGCCCGGAATACTGGCCATGCTGCTGCTATTCACTTTATTTCCCCAAAAAATTTCCGCACAACAAACGCATTCTGAGGACTCCCTGAAAAACAACTACCGGTTATTGTTCGAATTGAAGCTCGATGCCTCCCTTTTTACAACCGACAAACTCCAGAACGTCTATTACGTTTCCAACAACAACGAGGTCGTAAAATTGCAACCCGACGGCACCGAACAGTTCCGCTTCATCCATAAAACCATCGGCATGCCCTCCTACATCGATGCGACCAATCCCTTCAATCTCCTCTTGTTTTATCCCGACTATCAAAACGTGCTGACACTTGACCGGACGATGAACCTGGCGGGCCAATTCAACCTCTTTGATCTGGGACTGTTCGGGGTAAACGCAGTTGGCATGGCCGGCGACGGCAACCTGTGGCTCTACGATGTCGTAAATTTTCGCCTGAAGAAAATCGGCTCTGAGGGACAAACAATCGTGCAAAGCGCCGATCTGAGCCTGGAACTGAATAAAGCCATCCGTCCCAATTTTTTAGTAGAAAGGGACCAGTTGGTCTATTTAAACGATCCGGAAAGAGGCGTCCTGGTATTTGATGTTTTTGGAAAATACCTGAAAACCATCCCCATCCCGGGCTTGAGCAGGTTTCAGATTTTCAACAATGAGTTATTGTTTTTTCAAAATGGGAAACTCCATTCTTTTCATTTGCGGACGTTATTGCAAAAGCCGGTTTTATTGCCCGCCGAACTGACAGATGATGACGAATGGCGCGTGGGAAAAGACCGTTTGTACTTACTGAAAAATGGAAAATTACAGGTGTATGGTTTTTGAAAAAACCTGAATGCGACGGCGAAAAGACTCCTTCCCAGACTCAGAAACAGGCATCCCATATCACTTGTCTCTTGAACTATCCGGCCTAAAAGCCGTCGTTAGCTTGCATCGCATTTAACAACATACTTTTATCACAAAGCAGGGTGTCAAGCAGATGATGTTAAATAATCGACACTCGAAAAAAACATAAAGCGTTGATTTATAAATTATTGCAAAACTGCAATACCGAAGCAGGGTCGGGATTTCACTGGGCTCAAACTGCTGACTTATTACTGCCGACTACTTATTTCCCCCGATCAAACCTTTTTACTGATTTGGTTACCGATTTTTATAATTTTGCACCCGATTCTCCCGAATTGCATAAAAAAGAGTCTGTGCTGGTTCTTCAAATGCCATTCAGGTCAATATCATAAAAAATAATTTTCTGATGAATATTCATAAAGAAGGCCATAAGATTCTGATTTCGTTGACATTAGGCTTGATCGTGCTGAATGTTTTGGTTTCCCAGCTTTGGCCGGTTGCAATGACTGTCTGCGCGGTGGTCTCCGTTGTTCTTTTCCTGTTGGTGCTGCAATTCTTCCGCAACCCCACCCGGGAAATCATGATCGCCGACAACAACATCGTGTACGCTCCTGCGGATGGTAAAGTCGTCGTCATTGAAGAAGCCATGGAAGGCGAGTATTTTGCCGACAAACGGATGCAGGTTTCTATTTTCATGTCGCCGACCAATGTCCACGTCAACCGGAATCCGATCAGCGGCCGGGTGAACTACTTCCGCTATCACCCCGGCAAATATCTCGTTGCGTGGCACCCCAAATCCTCTACCGAAAACGAACGGACCACCGTTGTGATCGACAATGGTAAAGACGAAGTACTCCTCCGTCAGATCGCCGGCGCACTGGCCAAACGCATTGTCAATTATATTCAGGAAGGAGATCGTGTACAACAGGGAGCCGATTTTGGCTTTATTAAATTTGGCTCCAGGGTCGATTTGTTTTTGCCACTGAATGCGAAGATAGAAGTGCAGATGGGGCAAAAAGTACGCGGCAATAAAACAGTGATCGCCAGGCTTTAAGCCTTTCACCGTCCACCGGGGAAGGGTAATAACTTCCCTGACCTTTTAGCCGGGATGGTTGGAAACGTTTCGGGCCCTACTTGATACAACGCTTCGGCAGGCATCCACAGAATTTTCGCAGAGTAATCCAGTAACAGCACCTGCCAACGGGGGCAGTTTCAGCATGGCGAACGGCACGTTGGACTTTCCACTTTTCTACGTTTAACATCGAACAAAAGGCAATCATGGACTCTCGCAACTCCTCCAGTCAATACCAAATGCTAAACAACAGCGTCCCGAAAACACTCCTTTTGCTCTCTGCGCTGTCGTTTTTCGCCTACACGTGCCTGCGAGCCCACCACCTGTCCATGACCCACGACGAAAGTGGTTCTTTTTATATCTGGACAGAATTCCCGATTTTTTCCTGCTTTGTTGATCCGGGGTGTTGGCGCACCGCCAATCTGCACTTCCTCTACGTGCTGCTCATGAAGGGAACGGTTGGTCTTTTCGGCGTATCCGAGCTGGCTATCCGCATGCCTGCACTGATCGGGCACCTGATCTACCTTTTCTTTTCCTGGCGGTTGTTGAAAATGTGGACCGATAAGCCCTGGCTGGTGCTGTGCGGTTTTATATTCATCAACAGCAACCCTTTCCTGTTGGAGTTTTTCGCCCTGGCCAGAGGTTACGGACTGGCCAATGGCTTCCTCATGATGAGTCTTTACTACCTCGGTGCCTTTTTCAAAACCAACAAAAAAAGCGCAGCGTGGGGTCTGTTTTTGGGAGCCTCCGCCGCTGTGCTGAGTAATTTTACGATGTTAAACTTTTACGCCTGCGCTGCTGGGGCTATGGGGCTTGTGCTGCTGGGGCTTCTGTCTAAAAAGGAAAAGCCGGATTGGTACCGCTGGCGCTATCTGATTGGCGTCGGTGCGCTCGTTTCGGCCATGCTGGGCGGCTTGTTGTATATGCCGATCACCAGCCTGAGCAGTGGCGGGGAGTTTGAATATGGCGCAAAAACATTTTGGGAAACATTCCATTCTGCCGTAAAGACAAGTTTGTATGGTGTAAAATACGTTGGCTCCATGAACATCGAGATACTCGGAGGACTGTTCTCCCTGCTCCTGGCAATTGGACTGGCAGTGGCCGTTATAAATTTTCAAAAAAAACCTGCAGACAGCAGGGCTCAATTTGCCCTGGCCGCCTCCCTGTTACCTGCTTTGGTGGCCGTTGCCTCTGTTGTCCAGCACCATTTACTGGATGTCAACTATTTGACGGGCAGAACAGCATTGGTATTTGTCCCGCTGACGACCACTGCCCTGTTTGTATTTTGCGAAAATATTTCACGCCAGTCCAAAGCCTGGTGGCCCAAAGCCATCCCGGTCGTCATCAGCCTTTTTTGTGTAGTCCATGCTTTTCGTTCCTTTCAACTAACCCACTCCTACGAATGGTGGTACGATGCCCGCACGCGGGACATGGTCGAATATATGGACAGCATCGTTCCGGAAGGAAAACAGGTCAAACTGGGTATGCATTGGGTCTTTCACCCAACGAC
>JBFIJS010000312.1:0-5533 GCA_041600595.1 Saprospiraceae bacterium
ACAGTATTTAACTATTATCTCGCCGGACGCTAACGTAAACAACGGCTGTTTTCATCCCATGACTAATGGCTGTTGCCACCTTCCTCATGGTGATGATGGCCTGCCGGAATCAAGCCCCGCCGGTGCAAATCGTAATGCTCTAAAAAACCCACAAACCGGCCATCCTGCCTGACTTCCGCCAGGAATTTTGGATGCTTTAGCAGGTTGGGGTACGTGAACGGATCTGCACAGATTTTTTCCATCCCCACGATGGATACCGGGGCATTCATCACCTCCTGATAAATGTCGTACACCCGGTCGGGGGCGACCATGTCGGCGGTTTGGAGCAAGACCATTTTCTCCACGGCCCCGCGGGGAAATTTGTTGTTTTGCATGACTTTGGAAACCATCGTTTCAAATTTCCGGCGGGCCTGCAGCGAGTCCCCACTCAGAAAATCCAGTTTTGGTTCCAGCACTTGTTTGTCGAAAATGCAGACGGAGTTTTCGTTGATCGGACGGGTGGCAGAAGTTTTGGCAGTTTCTATGATCTCCGCTGCCAATTTTTCATTACCGTACTCGATGAGCAAGCGGGCCTGGTTCGTTTCGTCATTTAAAATCATCGGGCAAGACCAATTGCCGTGGCTGGCATGGTGACGGTCCCAGGTACCGGTCCAATAGTTGAAATAAGATTCAAAATCTCCGTTTACCATGGCCACTACCGCCTGATTATCCTGCACGGTCCGGGTGTCGCACTTTTCCGTTCGTTCTACCCTTTGCACCGCATCCTCAAAAGCATGGAAAGATTCGAGTGACCCGTCGGCCAAAAACTGAAAATAAGCCGCTTCCACCTTGTAGTGCGTTTTTTCCGGCTCGAGTTCGAGCAGTAGTTCCAGGAGTGGCGGGATTTTTTCGTACTGCCTGCTCATGTCGTACCCCGTTTTCAGCATGTAATTGACAAACCCGTTTTCCTTATTCAGGTCGAAAGCCCGGGTAAAATTGCTGAGAGCCCGGTCGGACTTTCCCATATAAATGTACATCATCCCCTGGTCCAGCAGGGTTTCGTAGTCGTTTGGATTGGCTTCGAGCGCCTGGTCATAGCTCCGCAACGCGCTGATCTCGTCTTCTTTTACCTTGAGCTGAAAATATCCTTGTGCCCGCAGGGTCACTGCACTTTCGGGGTTGAGCGCCTGCGCTTTTTGCAGAGCTGCTTCCGCACGATCGGCGGCTAACCGGGCCTCCTCTTCTTTGCCATCAAATTCTCTTTCCTGCGCCGACAGTTCACTCTCGGCAATGGCCAACAGGGCCCAGCCTTCGTTAAACTGTCCGTCAGCCGCCACCGCTTTGTTGAGCAGGCCGATCGCCTGTTTCAATTTTTCATACGGCACCCGGGAGGCGTTCAGAATATTACGGGCTTTGATAAAATTATCGTATGCTTCGGGAGTGCGCGTGAGAACTGCATTCAGCTGGTTTTTCTCTTTCTCGTTGATCTTCGTTTTCAGCGTATTCGCAATTTTTTGTGCAATGGAAGATTGCAGCCCAAAGACATCGCTCAATGTGCTGTTGTATTCCTCCGACCACAAGCTCTGATCGGTAGAAGCATCAAAAAGCCGGGCCATCACCCGTACCTGGTCCTCCATCCGCATCACCGAACCTTCCACAATGTACCGCGCCCCCAGCCGCTTACCGATGTCCTTCAGGTCCTCCTCCGAGTCCCGGTATTTGACCACAGATGTTCTGGAAATGACTTTCAGGTTTTGCAGTCCGGCGAGTTTATTGAGGATATCCTCGTGTACCCCGGAGGAGTAAAATTCATTTTTGGGATCGGTGCTCAAGTTGGAAAATGGCAAAACGGCAATGGTAGAAACGACGTCACCGGCATCGTTGGTACTGATCATTTTACCCCAGCCCCACCAGCCGGTCAGGGCCAGTAAAACAATGGCCAGAGCACTCACCAACCACCGGTTGAACAGGTTGCTTTCCGGCTGTAGTTTTCCTTTCATCTCCTTCCGTTTCGGAATGGCGAAGCCATCGTTGGCCAGGGCGAACACCTCCATTTCTTCCTCTACATTTTTAAAAGCAAAACTGCCCAGTAGCCTTATTTTCAGGTCAGGATTATTCTTGATATCATCCCTTATTTTTTTGGAAAATAAAACGGCTCCGGGGATGCCCATACTTTCGATGCGGGAGGCGAGGTTCACGCTGTCGCCAAATATTTTATCACCTTCATACGTGACGGTTCCGCTGTGCAAACCGATGCGGACAGGCACCCTGGGAGCAACACCGAACGCTGTCTGCAATTCCATAGCACACCGTACAGCATCGATGGGGACAGGGAAAACACAAAGCGCACCGTCGCCGTAAAAATTGACGATGTTGCCATTGTTTTCCGCGACTTTTTTTTCCAATTCTTTCTGGAAACGGCGGAGCAGGTTTGAGGCCGTTGCCTCGTCCTTTTGCATGAGAGCGGTGTAACCGGCGATGTCGGCGAAAAGGATGGCGGCGAGTTGGCGCCCGGCGGAGGGGTTTTGACGAGTTTCGTTCATATGTTTTTATAAATAAAATATCTGGCTGAAATTACAAAGATGGTTCCCACACATACAAATCCATCAACCCCTTTCCTTTGATATTAACCGACGGTATTTACAGCGTAGCCCCAGCGGTCGTAAGCGAATTTTTTCCCGCCAATGACGCCTGCTATCACAGGAAAGGAGTTAACACCTATCCGTAAACCCAACTGGCTCTCAATCAACTCATTATACCCCTACCCCACCCAATATGAACTTCTTTATTTTTTGGCAATTTCATTAGCCTGGCTTTTTGAATGGGCCGCGTTGAGCATCCCTTTCGGTTAAAACTTTGCATTTACTATCCGCCGGACCTCTTCGCCCAATCCTGTCATTTCCCAATGCCCCAGCGAAATCGGGATATTGCCGATGGAATTTAATCGATCAAAAAAATCTTTTAGCCGGAACGGCTCGCCTTTGGATTCCCGGAGGCGGGCATATTCCGCCAGGGCATTTTCCAGGAGATATTTCCCGGTGATATAACTTGTACCATAACCGGGTTGGCGCAGATACAGGTGCTGCTCGAAAATAAGCAGGTCTTTTTCGGTTTTCATCCAGCCACGGGGCGTGTACTCGGAGTGAATGCCGCCGGCCTCCTCCATCGTCATTTCGTTGGCGTGGGCGTAGAGCGAACCCAGTCCTCGGGCGGCCCGCTGCGCAATGAGGATGTACACAATTTCCCGGCTGCGGGGCGAGTCGTCATAGAGTCCGGCCTGCATGAACATTTCTTCCACGGCGGTTGCGGTGCCCTCGTTGCGGGAGTCGAAAATATTGTACAGCAGCGGCCCCCGGCGGATTTCGCTGCGGTGCGGCTCCGTATCCATCCGGGCCAGTTCGAACCAATGGTAAAAATGTGAGTACAGCGGCCGGGGGTCGTAGTGCGCCGTGATCCAGAAAAAGTTGCGGGTTTCCGCTGGCACAAATGACCCCAGGTGCGCCCGCAGCGCCGGTTCGAAATATTCCTTCACCGAGACGATTTCATCTTTTTCCAAAAATGCCAGCAGGCTCCGGGCTGACTGGTCGGCCAAAGCGGCATAGGCTTCGGGCGAATCAGCAGCTGTGAGCGGCGGCAGGTGACGGTTGCGGTGCTCTTCCAGTTTGAGGGACGACCAGGCCCGGGCCAGTTCTCTTTTTAAAATCATCACCTCGTCCTCCCAGGTCAATGGCACCAGGTGGACGTTTTGCAAATACCAGGTGTAATTGTCCTTACCAATGCCCGAAGGGCCGGTCCTGGACGGAGCTTCTGCCTCCAGCCAGGCGACCAGTTCCAGAGTAGAGGTGATGGCATTTTGCACCGCCCTGACCAACTCGGCGTCGTCCTCTACGCCCGGCCGCAGGAGGATGGTCTTGAGGTTGGTGGCCTGCATCCGGATGTCCCGGATGCCGGTGACCCAGAGGTCCCGGGCGTTGCCGGTGAGGTTACGTGGGGCCTGCCGGTTCAGCGTTGGAATCACCTGCAAGTCGGCCAGTAGCCGGTTCCGTTCGTTTCCGCTGAGCGGAAATTCGTAGGTCCATCGTTCGGTCGTAGCATGGTGGGTCGGACCTTCGTGGGCGGGCACATCGCTGCGGTGCATCCAGACGGATTTATAAAATGCCGGGTCACGCACCCAGGGTTTCAGGATGCGGTGGTTGAAATCATACCCGTTCATTTCGGCCCAGACGAGATGCCAGTCCACCTGCTGCTCCACGGGCCAGTCAGAGTAGTCGATCGCCCGGAGTTTGGCTTGCAGTTGTTTGAAAGTTGGCCAGCGTTTTTCAAAAGTCTCTTTGGTGTAGTCCGGCGCACCGTCGAGCAGCGGCGGTTTTTCAAAAGCCCGCCATTCGTGGAAGAGGGTGACGAGGTCGCCGTAGGTGTTGGAAATGGAAGGGGTTGGTTGCGCCTGGGCAATAATTTGCTGGCAGCCCAGCAGCAGGGCAAACAGGAGGACAAGTTGGTATCGGTTCATTGTTGTATTTTTTTAAAGGGCAAGATAGGGTATCGGATATGTATTGGGTAATCGTGTTTTTTATTTCGATAGATTTCAGCATTGCGTCACATAAATATTGGCGACTGCAGCTACCAAGGGTGAGCGTCGCTATGCGCCGCAATTTTTTGACATCCAGCGGCGTTGCCAGACGGCGCATGGCGACGTCTTCCCTTGGTAGAAATTTCGTCAAGCCACGTTGCGGCGCAGCGCGACGCTCCCCTTTACATGTGCCAGGGGGAAATGGATGCAAGCGGGGCGTCGCTATGCGCCGCCTACCGAGCAACATCATTCATAGAAATCGAACACATATTTCTCGTCATATTCAATTTCCGCCTTTTGCAGCATGTCCAAATACTCCTCCCTGAATGCTCGCTTTTTGTGGTGCTCCGCTTGGTTCAAAATGTACTTCACCACTGCATCGGTCTGTGACTTGGAATAGGAAAATGCACCATACCCCCGCTGCCAATCAAAATCAAATGGCATCCACGGTTGTGATTTGATGAACGAACTGGATAATTTTTTAACCTCCTCCACCAATTTGGCAATGCTCTGTCCGGGGTGCAATCCAATCAAAATATGGACATGATCGGGCATCAAATAAATTGCAAGCAGCTTGTGTTGCCGCTTTTGAATCAGCCCTGTCATGTATTTTTCAACTTGAATCCGGTGTTGTTGAGGAATCATTTTTTCCCGACCGTTCACAGCAAAGACCAACTGGACACGGAGCTGGGTGTAAGTATTCGCCATAGCATGAATTTGTTTTTTGAAATCAATTGTGGAGCGCAACCTGCGGTGCCCGGCGATAATCAATTGGGCCGGATGCCAAACAATGCCTGGCTCCAAATCGTCAACTCATTTTTTATTTTCCAAAAAATCTGAATCAAATATCAAACTCCGGCAACTCGCCCACCAGCGCTTCCATGTCCTGCCAGCGGGGGTCGGCCTTCAGCGGTTGCAGGAAAATATTTGACCGGATCATCATCGAATCGCCGACCCGGTGGCGGATGCATTTTTCCAGATACT
>JBFIJS010000313.1:0-5528 GCA_041600595.1 Saprospiraceae bacterium
GGGAGACCGGGGTACCATCGTCGACAACGAATACATCAAAATTATCCGCAAACTGAGGGAGGATGAGAAAGTAAAAGCCATCGTACTGCGGGTGAACTCACCCGGAGGAAGTGCCATTGCTTCAGAAAATATCTGGCGAGAGTTCAAACTGGCAAAGGAAGCAGGCAAACCGATCGTCGTCTCTATGGGAGACTATGCCGCATCGGGAGGTTACTACATTGCCTGTATGGCTGATAAAATCTACGCCGAACCCAATACCCTGACCGGTTCCATCGGGGTGTTCAGCATGATTCCAAACATGAGCGAATTGTATAACGATAAATTAGGTATCCACTTTGACACCGTTCTGACCTCCGCCTACTCTGTTGGTTTGAACACTGTTTTTGATATGGACGATTTCGAAAAAAGACACTGGCAAAAAAGTACGGACCGGATGTACGAAATCTTCCTGAGCCGTGTCTCTGAGGGCCGGAACATGGACCGAGACGCTGTTCACGAAGTTGCTCAGGGAAGGGTCTGGATCGGTAATAAAGCAAAGGAAATCGGTCTCGTTGACGAAATCGGCTCGATCGACGAGGCTGTAACTGCCGCCGCTGAACTGGCTGCTTTGGAAAACTATCGGTTGACTGAATACCCAAAACAGCCCGACCCCATGCAGGAGTTTATCAACGAAATTACCGGACAAAACAATGACGATGCTATCCGCAATCAAATCTTGCAAAAAGAATTAGGCGTTCATTATCAGATGTACAAACATTTAAAAGAAATGATCAACACCCGGGGCGTACAGGCCCGCCTGCCCTTTATGTTGAATTTCAACTAACGGGAATTGTTAAACAGCAACCAAAAAAAATCCCCGGCTGATTCCTATCAGCCGGGGATTTTTTTTTATTCACACCTGTGTGATAACCAGATTAGTCAGGCACTTTAGTTGGATTCAGCAAATCGTAAAACTGATCCAGCTTAGGCAGAATAATGATGCGGGTTCTGCGGTTGGTTGCCCTTCCTTCTGCGGTATCGTTGCTGGCCAGGGTGTTGAATTGACCACGTCCGGCAGCGATCAGGCGGTTAGGATTGATGTTGTGCTGGGTCTGTAAGGCACGGACGACAGAGGTGGAGCGTTTCACGCTCAGATCCCAGTTGTCAGCAATACAATCGTTCTTAATTGGCACATTATCAGTGTAGCCTTCTACCATTACCTCAAACTCCTGACGGGACTGGATGATTTGGGCGATTTTTCCCAAAACTTCATTGGCCCGGGAAGTGAGTTTGAAGCTGCCACTTTCGTAGAGCATTTTATCTGACAAGTTGATGAACACCACCGTCTTGTCAACTTTCACTTCAACATCTTCGTCTTCTATGCCCTTTTTCAGCACGCTTTTCAGGTTGACTGCCAGTGCCAGGTTAATCGAATCCGCCCGGGACTTGGCAGCCTGCAGGAGGTGGATATATTTATCCTTGCGCTCCAACTGGGAAAGGGTTTCTTTGATGTTGTTACTGGCCGACTGGGATAGAGTCGTCAGGTCGTCCACCTGATTGAGTTGTTTATCACGGGTAGCCCGACAGTCTGCAAGTTGCTCTTTCAGGTCATCAATTTGTTCTTTTCGTAGCTTCAGGGTATTCTCACCGTTCTGAATCTGGTTCTCAAGCTGCCGCTTTTCCTGCTGGCAAAGCTGCAGGCGGTTCATGTAATCATTCAGGCTTTCGCCGCATTTACCGAGTTGTTCATTGGCAGTGGTCAAATCGGAGTTTAATGCATCATATCGTTTCTTACTGACGCAGGAAGTAATCATCAGGGAAGCGAAGCAGAGGATAATGAATTTAGTGGCTGTTTTCACAATTATTAGTTTTAAAGTTAGTGTAAAATGTTAAAGAGTTTGAAATGGTTGAATGTTCAATTTTACACACAACAATTTCGGGTAAAACCAGGCAAAATTAGATCTAAATTGTCTTTCCAGCGGACTTCCGTCCTTAAAATACGATTAATTCTTTGATGATCTTTTCCCCTTCGGAAATGATTTGCAAATAGTAAATACCTGTAGCCACCCGTGGTAAAGACAGACTGAATTGGTTAACCCCTACATTCAATTGCGTCTTTCCGGACTGAATGTTTCTACCTAAAATATCCACCACTCTCCACTCTGCTGTCCGGTTGTAGGAAGCTTCGTAACGCACGTTAAAATTACCGTTTGCGGGATTCGGAAAAACAACAATTTCCTCCTCCAGGCCCACCGAAGAGGTCGAATTGACCAGATCGCCCAGCAGAACGATATTGTCAAGGTATACATGGTCACCCATACCGTAAGGGTCGGACTCTGCACTCAGCAAGGTCGAAGTTTCAATACAAATCTCCACCACCGAGCCAACATGATCGGAGAGGTTGACCGTTCGGTTGAAATAGGGGCTATTGGTGTTATCCAGGGGGAAATTATTGACCCCGATCTGCACCCCGTCAACTGTAAGCCGGGCGGCACAGGCCTGGCTCAGTGCCTCGCCGAGTTCCCGCTCGTAATAAACAGAGTACAACTGCTTCATGCGATATTTAAAGGTGGCAGACTGTAAATTCGTCAAATCGGCACAGAAGCAGACTTTCCCCAAAAACTGTGGATTCACACTCCAGATATTATCCGCATCCGGCATCTCAAAATTACCGGCGGCCATCTCTGACAAAAGGTCCCCGCCAGTCACCTGAAAGCCGTATTTTCCCTCCCTGGAAGCGATTTCGGAGAAAAAAGACCGGCCTTTTTCACTGGGAATAAAAAAGAAAGAATCTCTGGACAACAGGCCACTTTCAAAAGTTACGGTATCGGACAGCACCATCCTCACGGGTTTTACGACAAAATGGTCGACGAGCAGGTCGTTATCGGAAAGGGTATCTGACGGGAAGGTTGCCCGGGCATCGATGGAATGATTCAAGATGTCGGACAGATTCGCTTTTTCACTGAAAGTGTGGACAAAACTTTGCCCGTAAAACAAGGTGCCGGGAGTCGTGATGGATTCACTCACTACGGCACCGCCATTTACCTGATAACTAACTTCCAGGGGTTGTCCGGCGGCAAGGGAATCGCATCCATAAAAGCCCACTTCTACGGCTACTGTTTCATTGGTCAGAAAACACCCCGGATCGGGCTGCGGTACGGAAGGCACCCCGAAATCCACGTTTTGATCGATGATTCGTTCTACAAAAACTTTTTGAACGTTATTGCCGGGCGTGTTGTCGTTCGGCAGTAAAACCCCAACGGTGATCTCAAACTGTCCCGGTGAAGCAAGATCGGCGATAGCTTCCGAAAAAGTGTAAACCAGTGTGTCTCCAAACTGGAGCGGACTGGACAGTTGCACAGAATCCCACACTGGTGCCCCTCCGTTTATTTGGTAATAGACCGGAATGAATGAACCAGCCGACAAAGCGGAATCGCAGTCATGGAAAACCAGTTCAACGGTCAACGGTTCGTCATCCGTAACGCCACAGCGGAAAGGTATCATACCGATCACCTTGGTTATTTCCATATCCAGTTCCGGGTTCACTGGTCCTACCCCGACGGCGTACCAGGCATTGGTCGTTTGAATTTCGGCAAATGAACACTCGCCGTAAAGATCCCGGGCAGCCATAATGGAGCCCAGACGGGCATCTTTGTATTGGGAGGATTGTACGAGGTAATATTTGAGGTTGCGGAAAGCGATTTGCGCAGCTGTATCCAGGCCCAAACCTTTTATATCGTAATCGTTATCCAAATCGTTCGTACCTGTTTTTCCTTCTGTCAACAGGTAAAACCAGTAGTTCTGCACCCCGCTATTCGTATGCACGCCACCATTGTCACCTCCTCCGGCAAACCAACTACTGCCAAAGTAAGTATCGGGGTCACCAAATTCTTTCGGATCAGCCATGTTGCGAAATGGTTCCGGCAGGAAGTCTTCACCAATCAACCAATCTGCCTGATCGGGGTCGGCATAGAACTCAATGGCAGTCCCGAAAATATCACTGAACGATTCATTCAGCGCACCACTCTCGTCCTGATAGATCAAATTAGCACTGAACCTCGTCACACCGTGGGTAAATTCATGGCCCACCACATCGAGGGAAGTAAGCGGGGATGCACTGCCGCTCCCGTCACCGAAACGGGCGTGGGTACCATTCCAGAATGCGTTGGTTACATTTTCGCCGTAGTGCACAAAACTCACCAGCGGAAAACTATCACCATCAATACCGAGGTGGTTGAATTTTTGAAAGAAGTAGTCAAATGTCATCTCGGCTCCCCAGTGCGCATCAGTGGCCGCCTCATCTTCCTGAGCGTTTACATTGTTCCAGTAGTTGTCGTCGTCCCAGAAGTCAACAGCCATATTGATGGCAGTTTCACGGTTTAGGTCGTAAGTCTCAACTCCCCGCCCCCGGGTTGTTTCGACCAGGCGGAAAGAATCTGCGGCTACGGAATCCGTAATAATTTCGTGGGTTCCGTGGTATCGGGTTTCTGCAATACCCGGCGTATTATGCACCTGATTGTGCAGCATTTCAATTTCATGAAAAACCTGCCCCGTCAAAGCGTCCACAAAAATCCATTTTTGCGCATGCGGCTGCATGGCGTAAACCGTCAGGCTGAAGGCCAGCCTCATTTTCCCGGGAGCTAACTCGAAAGTCGGATCAACCCAGACCAGTTCCGGTTGGGGGAAATGCGTTGCCCGTGGGTCGTTGGTGATTTTCTGGAGCAGTTTTTCTTCCTTTTCATTTTCCCACATATACTTTTCCGCTGGCAAATGTAACAGCGCCCGGTCAATGGCTTGTCGTTCGGAAAGTGTGGGTGAGCTCTGTAGCTGCAGCTGCCTGGCCAGACGGCCATTAACAGTCCGGACTTTGCCATCCAACTCGTGCACCAGCAGTTGGCTTCCCTCTACTTTTACGTCCCGATAGTAGTGCTGGTAACGATAATGTGTGAACCCCAGACCATCACTTTCCTGACCGATCAGGACCAGTTCATCGTGCGTCCCAAGGCCCAGTTCGGTCCGGTGCCGGTTAACTAAAGCCTCCGCAGTCAGTTGTACTCCGTCTTTTACTTTCAACCAGTCGGGATCGTTTTCTATTGCGTACAAAATAGAATTAGGTGGAATGGGCGACTCATCGTTCCAGGGGTTAGAGAAAAAGGTAAAACCCGAGGCAAGTGCCAGGGCTATCACTGCGAAAAGGGACGTTCTCAACATACTGATTTTGTTTAAATAAGTTAGAGTTCTGAAAAACAGACAGCCGGGAGAAATCTGGTATTGATTTAATATCAGTCAGTTATGAAAAATGGATTCTCGCTGCTGTCCGACGCTATTTTTAACGGGGATGCAACACAGATTTCTGCTTTTGGTTTATACCAAAAAATCATGTGCCGTCAGAAGAAGCAAAGGAAGGGAATTTTTTGAAAAATAAAGGAAAACAGGAGGAATGGCGTAAGTCTTCGGGATTGCTTTTTGACAGAAATAAGGACGATGCAGGCTAAAAAAGGAAGGAGAGCCACCCAGGAGACTCGAACTCCCGACCCACGCATTACGAA
>JBFIJS010000314.1:0-5524 GCA_041600595.1 Saprospiraceae bacterium
AGTTGAGGCATCCGGGCAGCTCGGTTTGCCGGGATAAAGCTTTCCGGGCGATGTATATAAGGGCGGCGACGGATGATCCGGGCATGTCCCTGTTTGTTAATATAGCCAACTTCAACGCCCAGTTTGCCCCTTTACTGAACGCCGGAAAATTTTCCGAACTCAAGAAAATTGATCACGCCGGCCAATGGCTTTTTTGGAAAATACCACTGGAAAAACAGGTGTCCCGGGCCCGGGGCGCTTTCTTTCCCAATGCCAGTAATCCACTCACTTTGGCGGCCTGTGCCGCCGGGGGGCATTTGGAGGAAGGCTTTTTGCAGGCGGTCCCGGACAATCTTTCAGCCTTTGCAGCACTGCATACCGGCGATGTCAACAATCTTCTGACGGAAAAGGAGCAGCAACAAAGTCAGGAAAACTGGGCAGGCGAGGCTGTTTTCTGGGGCATCGGCGAGCTGTTGCAAAAGGGGCGCTATGAGCAGTTTTTGTTGTTGCCGGTAACCGATGGTAAAACAGCAGAAAATGTTCTGGAAAAATGGTCGGCAGGCGCAACTACGGATTACCAGTTCTTTAAAATATGGCCACTCCGGAGCGGACTCTTTGCAGAATGGGCCGGTACGGAAATACGCTTCGGAGCAGCCATGGGCGATTTCGTTTTATTTGGCAACAACCTGCCCGGGATAGAGCGCTGGCTCGGCAAGTACATCGCAGGGCAAACCCTTTCCAAAGACCCGGTTTTTTTAAAAATGAAAATGAATTTGCCCGCCGATAAAGATGGCTTGCTGTACCTCGACGGCCTGAAAGGGTGGCAGGTGATTGCCCCTTTCCTCAACGAGAAAGTTTACCTTTCCCTCGACCGGAACCCGCTGCCATTCAATGCGGCCCTGGTTTCCCTGGTGTGGGAGAAGGAGGTTGGTCGACTGGATCTCGCCTTGCCCGGGCAGGCCGCCGAGACTGGAAAAGCCGCTAATATTTTATGGAGTGTTCCACTTCGAAGCAACGCGGTTCGCAAGCCATTTGCCAGCGTCGACCCTGCCAGCGGTGAAATGGATGTCCTGGTTTTGGACGAAGATCACCGCCTTTATTTGATCTCCCGCAACGGTCGGGTGCTCTGGCAACGGGCGTTGCAGGAGCCTGTCCTGTCTGATTTTTTCCATATCGACATCAATAATGAAAAAGCGGGACAATTCGCCTTCAGTACCCGCAATCAAATCTATGTCATCAACCGGAAAGGCGAGGATATCGACGGCTACCCGCTGGCGCTGCAGGTGCCGGCAGCGAATGGGGTGACCGTGGTGGATTTTTTCCAGAGTCACGACTACCGTTTTTTTATTGTGTGCGAAAACGGCAAGGCTTACGGCTTCGATGAAAAGGGGAGCCCGGTGGAAGGGTGGCGACCCAAGGAAGGGGTAGGGGACGTGAAATATCCGATCCTTCATTTTCAAACAGATGGAAAGGATTTTTTAGCCATGTTGGGGGAAAATGGCACCATGCAGGTGTTCAAAAAAAACGGTGAACGCCGGTTTTCGAGCATTTCATTTGCGCAGCAGGATTTGCAACCACTCGATTACCAGGTAACGAAAAGTTCCTCCAGAATCGTTACGGCCGATCCAAACGGAAAAGTGTACGTAACCAATCTGGCCGGCGATCATTTTGGCCTGCAATTGCGGGTCGGAGAAAACAAGGACGTTCGGTTTGTTTTTTCCGATGTTACGGGCGATGAGCGGAAAGACTATATTGCCATGTCTGGCGACGAGCTTTCAGTGGCCTATTACAATGGGCACTCCTTCCTGACTGCGTTTCAGCACCAGTTTCCCTGGCCGCAGGACGAAGTGTTTCCGGTGCATTGGCAGCGCCATCGGAAAGGTTTTATCGGAACGGTCAATCGTTCCAAAAAGCAATTATTTCTGCTCGACGGAAACGGAAAAGTACCCGGACAATTCCCGCTGGCGGGATCAACGCCTTTTACTATGGTAGATCTGGCTGGCGACGGGAAGCCGGTGGTCGTCACCGGGAACGGAGCAGCCGTAACGGCCTATTTGCTGGAATAAATAGCATCAGTCAATTGCCTGGGCTGGTTTGCTCGCAATGCGTCTTCCATCACCCCGGCCACCTGCTCGGACAAGCCCTTAACATCCCGGATCGTCATACCTTCTACCGAAATCGGTTTGCTCCAGACAACCTTTACTTTACCGGGCCAAAAATCCAGTCCGCTTGCCTTACCGGAAATGTGTTTTACCCGCACCAAAGTCTGTACAGCAATCGGGTGTCCTGAGTTGACGGCCATCAGAAAAGCGCCCTTATGAAACGGGAGCAAGGGGTCGGACGTGCGGTTGCGGGTACCTTCCGGATACAGAAAGATTGAGTAGCCATGTTCCAGGGCTTCCAGCATATCCGCCATACTTTTTGAGCGAGAAGCTTTGTCACGCCGGTCGACCAGCACACAGAGTTTTTTTACAATAAATCCAAAAATGGGCACTTTGGTCAGTTCTTTTTTGGCTAAATACTTATACACACCGGGGAAAGCCCTGGCATTGATCATAAAATCCAGCGTGGTGAGGTGATTGCTGACGATAACGTAGGTCTGTTTGGGGTCCAGGTTTTCCAGTCCGGAAATATCAAAGCGGATCAGCGTGAGGGTGAAAAAGCAACGGGTATAGACTTGATGGCTGAACCAAATAATGTATCTCGTCCAGCTTTTGGGAAAAAACAGAAAGGCAATTATGTACAAAGGCATAAAAATGATCCACAGCAGAAAAAAGACTACTATGCCATAGATGGCCCATATTTTCCTTAAGACATTCATTTAGTGGTGAATTGTTTTGTGGGGCAAATGTCGCAATTCCGTGAAAAGGAAAGAAAAAAAGAAGGATATTCGTCGGAGAGGGGAAGTGTCAGCGGGTTAAAAATGACCCACACAAAGTGTCACGATTTTTGAGAAGCCACGTCTGTCCCGTTTCATATCATCGAGAAAAGGGGTTGAATTTTGAATATCAAGCACCTGCCTGTTTTCCTTCATTAATAGTTTTATCAGCATTGAAACAAACGCTTAAGAATACAGTTAAAAGCGTATATTTGCCGAGTTTTTCCAAAACGCGACGGAAAATGTTTTTTTCAAAAACATAAGATATTGATTTTTAAGAACTTAGGATGTTGATTAAAAATCTTTACCAAGTGTTTTTATTCATATACTAAATTAGGTAAAACTGCAGGGATGGGCTAAGTGATGTGTTGATTTCAGAGTCAGGATAAGCGTCCAAAGAAATTTTGTTTGAAGAATTTCCTGAACGACAGTCCCCCATGCCCGCACAAAAAATTGCTTATCATGCAAGGAAAAGGAATTGTGAAATTTTTCCTCTTAGCGCTGACGATTGTTTCAATCATTCAGTTCCTGTACGTAATCCCAACGAACAGGGTGGAGAATCAAGCTGAATCTTTCGCCGTATCCCGGTGTAGCACAGGTGATGATGGATGTATCAAAGTGCAAAGAGCTGCTTACCTGGACTCCATCTCCTCGGAAGTCGTTTGGAGTATTCCGTTATTGAAATCCTACACCTATCAGGAGTTGAAAGCCCGCCAGCTGAACTTTGGCCTCGATTTGAAAGGAGGCATGAGTGTGTTGATGCAGGTGGACCTGACCGATTTTCTCCGGACACTGGCCGGAAACCGGGAAAGTGCAGAGTTGGAAGCAGCCATTGCTGCGGCTAATGCTGCTCAGCAGAGCTCTCAGGCGAACTATATCAACCTCTTCGTGGAAGCCTGGCAAAAAAATGCCGGCGGTAAACCATTGAATACGCTTTTCAAAAGAAATGATTCGCTCCGGGATCAGGTCAATGCCAACACCTCAGACAGTGAAATGGCGACCATTCTCCGGGCAGAAGCCGACAAAGCTGTTGACAATACCTTTAAACTGCTGCGGGAAAGGATCGATAAGTTGGGTGTTGTTGGCCCGACTGTCTCTCTGGATGCTGCCCGTGACCTCATTCTGGTAGAATTGCCAGGCGTCGAAAACCCAAAAAGGGCCAGAGAATACCTCCAGGCAGCTGCCAAGCTGGAATTCTGGAACGTTTACCGCATCACTGATCCGGGTATCCAAACGGCCTTCCGGGAAGTGAACGAAAAGCTCCGCAAACTGGAGGCTGGTGAAAAATTGGAAGATGGCCCTGCCAGTGCCAGTGACACCACCAATATCGATATTGCCTCCAACGATACGACGCAGACCGACACGAACGCAATTATCACCGATACTGACAATATTCTTGGAGAACAAGGCCCGTTGTTCGATAAATTTACATTGAACGACGGTTCTTATGGTCTGGCTCCGATGGGAGTTGCCCAGAAGAACGAGCGCAATGAGGTTGACAGATTGCTCAACAAACCGGAAGTCCGGGACTTAATGCCTCGTAATGCCATGTTCCTGTGGGGTAGAACTCCAGCTAAAGATGCAGAAGGAAAACTAACCGATCAGTACGAGTTGTATGCCATCAAAAAAGAAGCTGGCTCGAATAAAGCGCCGCTGGAAGGTGACCTGGTGACCGATGCTTTCGCCAGCCCGGACCCAACCACCGGGGAGTTGGCCATCAGCCTGAAAATGAATCAGGAAGGAGCCATGATCTGGGGTCGTATGACTACCGCCGCTGCTCAGGACAATAACCGGGAAATAGCCATCGTACTCGACAGTACAGTGGTTTCAGCTCCACGGGTTATCAATCCGATCACAACGGGTGACTCACAGATTACCGGATCTTTCTCCGTTCAGGAAGCTCAGGATATTGCCAATATTCTGGAGATCGGAAAATTACCTACCGGTACGAAGGTTATCCAGGAATCACTGGTTGGACCTTCCCTGGGTGCCAAAAATATCAACACTAGCCTGACGGCCCTGATGGCTGGTTTCTTAATGGTGTTGGCCTTCATGATCTTTTATTACGGCTCGGCCGGGATTGTTTCCATCGTCGTTTTGTTCCTGAACATCATCTTCATGATCGGGGCCATTGCCTCTATCGGAACGGTGCTCACCCTGCCTGGCATCGCCGGTATCATTCTGACCATTGGTATGGCAGTTGATGCGAACGTCATCATCTACGAGCGGGTACGGGAAGAATTGCGGGCCGGAAAGTCGCTCGTTGTGGCGATGAAAGATGGTTACAAGCACTCTTATTCCGCCATCATCGATGGTAACGTTACCACTTTCCTGACAGCTATTGTTTTGTTTGTCTTCGGATTAGGACCGGTGAAAGGGTTTGCCGTTGTTTTGATGATCGGTATCCTGTCGACCTTGTTCACGGCAGTTCTGGTGAGCCGCTACATCTTCGAGTGGTGGTTTGAAAAGGGTAAGACCGTTTCTTTCTGGACCAATGCCACCAAAAATGTTTTGGCCGATCTTAACGTGGACTGGATGGCCAAGCGGAAGAAGTTTTACGTTTTGTCGGCAGTAGTCATCATTGCTGGTATCACTTCCTTCTTTGTTCGTGGTTTTGATCTTGGTGTCGATTTCAGGGGAGGTTACTCTATGACTGTTGAGTTTGCA
>JBFIJS010000315.1:0-5522 GCA_041600595.1 Saprospiraceae bacterium
ACCCGGTGCATGTGTACGCCGAGCCGGATGAGATTCCGGTGCGACTGGAAGTTTGGGATGAAAATGGCTGCAACGATGTGGTGCAAAAAAACGTGACCTATTTTCCGGTACCTTCATTTATTGATGTCCGGCCAAACGATACCCTGAGTTGTCCGCCCGCTTCGATCCGGTTCACCAACCTGTCGACACCCCTGGATAATACCTATGATATTTTGTGGGAATTTGGTGATGGTGAGACGTCAACTGCGCTGAGTCCCGAGCATGTTTACAAGAAAGCAGGCCTTTACAACGTCCGGATGCAGATCAATTCCCCGATCGGATGTTCAACGGACACGGTGTTTCAGGCGATGATCCGTATCACTGATCCGGCCGTTGCTGGTTTTGATTACGAACCCAAGACACTGAGCAACATCGCCCCGGAAGTCACCTTTCTGGACGAATCGCAGCATGCAGCGCGCTGGGACTGGTTTGTCAATGGGGAAGCAGTGGGCCAACAGCCTGATTTTCAGTATGAATTCCGGGACACGGGGTTGCAGGAAGTGACGCTGGTGGTCACACATCCCATGTTTTGCCAGGATACGCTGACCCGTTTTATTGACGTAGCCCCGAAAGTCACTTTTTTTATGCCCAATGTCTTTACTCCAAATGAAGATACCGAAAACGAAATTTTCCTGGGCAAGGGCGTTCTTCCCGGTATTGAAGACTACAAAATGGAAATATGGGACCGGTGGGGGCAGCTGATTTTCGAGGCACGGACGCCCGATGAAGGCTGGAATGGACGTGTCAATAATGACGGCCGGCAGGTACAGGCAGGCGTTTATATTTACAAGATCAACTTTACCGGGCCGAGAGGGGAGCCTCACGAGTATAGGGGCTTCGCAACGGTCATTCGCTGATTACACCGGGCCGGCGGTACCCCGATTGGTGTACGGAAGGTTGAGATTGCTGATATTTGGTGCAATATTTTAACTTCAACCCTTCATTTTTCTTTTCCAATAAAGAAAAATTACTTTACCTTTGCGCCTCTTTTACATAAACGTTAAAAATCAAGTAAAATGGACGCCATAAATTTTGTGCAGGAGCAGTTGGCCAAAAAAACAGATTACCCTAAATTCCGTGCTGGCGACAACATTGCTGTAAGTTATAGAATTATTGAAGGAAGCAAGGAGCGTATCCAGGTTTTCCGTGGAAATGTGATCCAGATCAAAGGTCACGGAGCCACTAAAACTTTTACGGTTCGTAAGATTTCCGGAGGAGTAGGAGTGGAGCGTATTTTTCCTTTCGTTTCCCCTAATATTGCTGAAATCCAGTTGCTGAAACGCGGCCGGGTTCGCAGGGCAAGGTTGTTCTATCTGCGTGACGCCATTGGTCAAAAAGCAAAGATCAAAGAACGGAAATACATCCGTCCGGTCAAAGAATAAAACCGCTTCGGCGCTGCTTCCAAACGCCTTGCAAACCCGTTTTGCAAGGCGTTTGTTATTTTCCAAAAAACGAAAAGCAGTTGTTTCTGACCGGGGGAGTTGCTCCCGCAACTATTTGTGCCCCGCACTTTCGCCGGCCCTGTTTTCCTGTTTTTTATGGTCGCAACGATAATTTTTTTCCTGTATAGAAGCCCTTTGCTAAAAATGAAAAAAGGGGAAAACCAAAAACATCAAACTGATGAAGACTTTTCTGTATCTCTTCATAACGATCGCTTACCTGTCTGGCCAGTCGTTACAGGCCCAGATCGTCAACATAGAAGAACGCCGGATTAAAGGCACCAACGACAGTACCTACTGGTATGGCTCTTTGCGCCTCGGCTCCAATATTTCAAAAGTAAGAGATCAGATTTTGCAGTTCAACGCGACCGGACATGTGCAGTATAAAAAAGATAAATCCCTGACCCTGTTATTGCTGGATGGCAATTTTCTCCGGGCCGGCAATGAAGATTTTCAGGAATCTGCTTTTTCGCATCTGCGCTTTAATTATAGCCTGAAAGAGAATATGATCGCAGAGCTCTTTGTCCAGGCCCAGTTTAATAAATTATTGCTCATAGATTTGCGAACCCTGGGAGGGGCCGGATTGCGCTTTCGGCTGTTTAAAAGCAAAGATGGCGGGCAACGTGTGTATTTCGGGACGGCTTATCTCTACGAAAAAAATGAATTTTCCGAAGGTATCTCCGACCGCAACTGGCACCGTCTGAGTTCCTATGTATCCTTCACCCTCCAACCTGCTGAAGGTGTCAAGCTGGTCAGTACCACCTATTTCCAACCAACCCTGTCCGATTTGGCAAATTACCGGTTTTCGACCGAGTGGCGGCTCGATACACCAATCGGTAAAAAGCTTTCTTTCTTTTCCGCATTTTCTTACAGCCGCGACCGGGCCCTGCCCGTGGAGGCACCGATCAGCATTTATGCCTGGCTGAACGGATTAGCTTTTAAATTTTGACTTCCTGGTCCAGTCAGCGCATCCCGGCTTCCTTGCAGGCGACGGCCAGCTAAAAAAAATGCCCGGTCCAAACTTTGCCCGGATCAGATGGCACTGCAGATGGTTGTTGGCGTTCCTTTTTTGCGGGGCCATATGAATAATGACCAATTAATACTTTTAAAATCGATACTTTGCGGGAAATTTTACGCACTTTTCCAGATGCTTTGAAACAGGCTTCTTTTAATTGAAAATGGAAAAGTCGTGTCTTTTCAAAGCTTCAACTCTGTAAACCCCGGGAAATCGTACCGGAGCAGGCAGGCTGCCGGGATACTGGCATTTCCGCGGGAAAGATTGCTCCGCCTCGCGTACATAATTTACGCAGTGAAACTACAGCAAAGACTAACTACTTCCATCAATATGACTAAACCGATCAAAACGACATTCTTCCTTTTTGCCATGATTTTTAATCTCGCATGCAAAAAAGATCCGGGCTACGATCCGGTTCAGACCTTTTTTGTCGGAGGCTATACGCTGGAAGAGTTTAACGCGAACGGCAAAGGTATTTACACCTGCACCGTCAACACGGAATCGGGTGAAATGCAATTGAAGCATATTTTTGATAATGTGTTGAACCCCTCCTACCTGGCCATTCACCCCGACCGGAAATATTTATATGCGGTCAATGAACTGGGAGGGGATACGCCAGGATACGTCAGCGCATTTAAAATATTGGAGAATGGCCAGTTAGAATTTATCAATGAAAAATACACGGGTGGAGATTACCCCTGTCATTTAAGTATTTCCACTGATAAAAAATACCTGCTGACCGCTAACTATGGCGGCGGCAGTGTCACCGTCTTTCCGATCAAAGAAGATGGTTCGCTGGATAACAAATCGAGCCTGGTAAAACATAGCGGCAAAGGGCCTTTTGAAGAACGGCAGGAAGCATCTCATGTGCATTATTTCGCCCCGGCGATCAACGACTCGACTGCATTTGCGGTCGATTTGGGCACCGATAAGTTTTTCCATTACCGGTTGAGAAACAACGGTCGACTGGGCATAAAAACGGCCACAAAGGTGACCGACGGCACGGGCCCGCGGCACCTGGTTTTTCACCCAAGCCTGAAAATCTGTTATGTGATCCTGGAGTTTACCAACCAAATAGAAGTATTTAAATACATCGACGAGTATACTTCTTTCGAAAAAATCCAAACAATTTATACGGTTGGCCAGCCGCTGCCTTTTTACGCCGCCACTTCTTCAGCCATTAAAATCCACCCTTCGGGTAAATATCTGTACGCCGGCAACAGAGGTATTCCCGAAGCCAAAGAGGATGTCATTGCTATGTTTTCCATTGATCCGGCCAGTGGAGAATTATTTGCTTTAGGGTACGTTGGCACAAAAGGAAAAGTGCCCCGCGACTTTGCCATCGACCCCGGCGGAAAGGTATTAATTGTTGCTAACCAGGAAACGAATAACCTGGTTTCGTTTAATATCGACACGAATACCGGAGAACTGACCCCTACAGGCTATGAAATGGAAATAGGAACGGCTACCTGTATTGTTTTTTAGAGGCTTTTTTGGGAAATAACCAGTACCGCATTGGACCGATTTGTCGTTAGTTTAGTCAGTTAGCGCAGATGAGGGACAAACGTTCAACGTGCGGTTGCGCAATTTTTTTTTAAGAAAGAATCGCATAGCGATGGAGCGGCCAAATGTATTTTTATTCATATTTTATTAACCATCATCAGAGCATTGGATATTATAGAATTCATACCGAGGAGATCAATCGTGGAAGACTACCAGGTGGTTGATATTTATATTAATGGCTTCAATCTGATCAATATTATCTCCACAGAGGAGCAGTCCCTGTTTCCGCTGCTGCACGTCAGTGCGCATCCGGGGCAGTACGAAGGCATCCCGCCGCTGCTGTCATTGCCACCGAAGCAACATTTTTGGGGCCTGGCAGCCGAATGTTACCAAAAATCAAAAAGCCGGGTTGCTGTACTGGAAAATAGCAAGTCAGGGGTGCCGAATGAATGGACCATCAGTGTTGATATCATTGTAGATGGTGAAAAAGTGGAATGGAGGCATTTTTATCATGAACAACTGGATATTAAATTCGAGGGTATACCCGCATTCCATTTTGAATTGGTGGCTTATAAAAAGGCCTTGTACGCTGCCGTGTAAATCAGAAAAACGCTTCCCGGTTTCTCTTCTCTGCCATTTTCTGATCTCCGGGTTTTCAAGATGACAAATATCACCCAATTTTTTATTCATTATCACCCTGAGCAAACGGTTGCCGAACTATATTTGGAGAAATAAATCTGGTTAAACAGATATTTGGAAAATTGAAAAAATAGTTTTCTTTCTTTTTTCTGTTATTAAATACAGGTATTTTGGAAAATATTTTTCAACCAAAAATCTGACTTTTAATCCAAAAATATTTCCCCCGTCATGAATTCAACAAGGCCCAAAATAATCGACTTTAACGATACTCTTAATTTAGAGAATTACCATATTGTTGATGTTCGCACTGCTACTGATTTTTTTCACGGACATATCAAAGGGGCTAAGAATATCCCTTTTGAAAAAATTGACGACTGGTTGTCATTATTGAAAGATTGGGGCCGGCCAATTATTGTTTGTGCGGATTGGGATTGTGTGAGCCGGCGGGCCTGCGAGAAACTTATTAGCAAAGGCGTGGAGGCTGTTGACGGCGGAAACTGGTTGAATCTGGAAAAATTTCTCCTGAAAAACAGTCTTATCTGATACGTCTCAGTACAGCAAAAAACGATATTATATGTTGTAATATGAAAAACTGTTTTACGCTGAGCGCTCAGTTAATAAATACAAACTGATTTATATTTTATCTCACGATTTTTCCGGCACCTTTCCCGACAGTCATTCATTAATGTAACATTATAACTAAACATTCCCGGGTGATGTAGAATACCCGTTCTGTTAACCTTCAATTTATATTTCTGTCGGGATTTTTAGTCTTGTATATAAATCACATTCCTGAAAAATCAGGCGTTGTTTTAAAATATCGCTAAATTCTCTGGTAGTTGGAGAAAGTGAGATTTGTTTATGTTCTCCGGTGGAAATGTCTGTGA